>NZ_JAFLNG010000310.1 GCF_017427025.1 Streptomyces sp. FH025 | reverse complement strand
CCCGTTACGGGAGTCTCGGTCATCCGTCAGTTCACCCCGGCGGCGTGCTGGAGGACCGGCAGGGTCACCGCGCCGGCGAAGACCCGGCCGTCGTCGGTGAGCAGGACGTTGACGACCTTGGTGCTGATCAGGGTGCCGCCGCCGACCGGCTTGCCGAGCGACTTCACCAGCGCCTGCGGGTTCAGCGGCTGGCCGTGGTGCTTGCCGCCCTGCTTCCCGTCGCCCTTGCCCGCGCCCTCGCCCCGGGCGTCCCCGGCGGGGGCCTCGGCGGCGCTGGGCAGCGTGGTGGAGACCACGGTCGTCCAGCCCTCGCCGATCACGTTCACGCCGCCGTGGTCCTTGGCGTCCGTGCCCTGGTGGCCCTTGGCCTCGGCACCCTTCGCGGCCTCGGCACCCTTCGCGGCCTCGTCCGCCTTCCGCTCCGTCACCTTGGCGCCCTTGGGCGCCGCGAAGTCGAAGGTCTTGGCGGCCGGCTTGGCGAAGGACACGTCGGTGAAGTGGACGTCCAGCACGGTGGAGCCGTCGGTGGACTTCACCACCACCGAGAGCGGCACCCCGTTGTCGGCGGCCACCGCTATCCGCACCTCGGCGACGGTCGAGCCGGACTGGGCCGGCTTGACGCTCAGCTGGTAGGCCTTCTGCCCGGCCACGTTGGCCGTCCCGGCCACGGTGACCGAGGTGGTGCCGGCGCTCGCGGTCAGGAACTGCCGGGCCGCCTCCTGCGGGGTGGTGGGCACCCCGGTCAGCGGGGCCTTCGGCGCCTCGGGGTGCTCGGCGGCGGGCCGCCCGGTCAGGTGCACCGCGCTGTTGGTCGAGCTGTCCCAGGCCCAGCTCTGGTCGCCGTTGCGGACCAGGGTGTAGCCGGCCATGTGCTCCAGCAGGTCCACCCGCTGGCGGTCCGGGCCGTCCACCGCGACCCGCAGGGTCTGGTCGCCGCCGAGCAGGCCGAGCAGCTTGGACTGCGGGTCGGCCGAGGAGCCGCCGCCCTGGTCGCCGCCGCGCCCGGCCGCCGCGCCGAGCCCGCCGGCCGCCGCGCCCAGCAGCTGGCTGGGCAGCCCGAGGTCGGTGGAGACCGAGACCGTCCCGGACAGGCTCTGCGCGTCCGAGCCGAGCGCCTTGGCCACCACCTGCTCCGCCGACAGCGCGGGCAGGTCCGGCGGGGCGTCGGCCGCCAGCGCGGGCACCAGCCCGATCCCGGCGGCGATC
Organism: Streptomyces sp. FH025; assembly: GCF_017427025.1. Taxonomy (GTDB): domain Bacteria; phylum Actinomycetota; class Actinomycetes; order Streptomycetales; family Streptomycetaceae; genus Kitasatospora. The sequence continues at coordinate 7,584 of NZ_JAFLNG010000310.1, read as the reverse complement.
ACCGCGGCCACGGCCACCGGCACCCCGGCCCGTACCAGGGTGCGCCGCCGCGATCGGTACGGCACCCCGCCGTCCAACTGGTCCCCCGTCACCGTCTCATTGGTCATGGCGTACTCAACTCCTCTGCGGACACGTGCGATTGGCGTTGCTCCTCCATTAGAGGTCGCCGCCGTCCCCGCGTCATCGCCCTGCGGGGCCAGTTCGGGTCGCACCTGGCGGGTACACCGACCCTGAGGTGGCGTCAGGGTCGTCTCATCCCGACGTACGACACCTGGCGTAGGGTCGCGCCATGGACGCAACCGCCATGGACGAAAGCAACCCCCCGACCGCGAACGCGATGCGCCGCGCCCTGCGCCGCGCCCGGGACGGCGTCGCCCTCGATGTGACCGAGGCCGCCGTACTGCTGCAAGCCAGAGGCGAGGACCTGCGCGACCTGTGTGCCGGCGCCGCCCGGGTGCGCGACGCGGGACTCGAAGCGGCCGGGCGCCCCGGCGTCATCACGTACTCCCGGAGCGTCTTCATCCCGCTCACCCGGCTGTGCCGGGACAAGTGCCACTACTGCACCTTCGCCACCGTCCCCGGCAAGCTGCGCCGGGACGGGCACGGCATGTTCATGTCCCCGGACGAGGTGCTGGAGGTGGCCCGCCGCGGCGCCGAACTCGGCTGCAAGGAAGCCCTGATCACGCTCGGCGACAAGCCCGAGGACCGCTGGCCCGAGGCCCGCGAGTGGCTGGACGCGCACGGCTACGACGACACCATCGCCTACGTGCGGGCCATGTCCATCCGCATCCTGGAGGAGACCGGCCTGCTCCCGCACCTCAACCCCGGGGTGCTCAGCTGGACGGACTTCCAGCGGCTCAAGCCCGTCTCCGCCTCGATGGGCATGATGCTGGAGACCACCGCCACCCGGCTGTGGAGCGAGCCCGGCGCCCCGCACTACGGCTCCCCGGACAAGGAACCCGCCGTCCGGCTGCGGGTGTTGGAGGACGCCGGCCGCAGCTCCGTCCCCTTCACCAGCGGCCTGCTGATCGGCATCGGCGAGACGTACCGGGAGCGCGCCGAGTCGCTGTTCGCGCTGCGCAAGGTCTCCCGCGCCTACCACGGCGTCCAGGAGCTGATCCTGCAGAACTTCCGCGCCAAGCCGGACACGGCGATGCGCGGCATGCCGGACGCCGAACTGGACGCGCTGGTGGCCACGGTGGCGGTGGCCCGCCACCTCATGGGCCCGACGGCCTGCCTCCAGGCGCCGCCGAACCTGGTGGACGGGGAGTACGCGCGGCTGATCGAGGCCGGGATCGACGACTGGGGCGGGGTCTCCCCGCTCACCCCGGACCACGTCAACCCCGAGCGCCCCTGGCCGCAGATCGAGCGCCTGGCCGAGCACTCGGCCACGGCCGGTTTCGAACTGCGCGAGCGCCTGGCCGTCTACCCCGAGTACGTGCTGCGCGGCGAGCCCTGGCTGGACCCCCGGGTGCTGCCGCACGTGCGCGCCCTGGCCGACCCGGAGACCGGTCTGGCGAACCCGGACGCGGTGCTCCGCGGCCTGCCCTGGCAGGAGCCCGAGGACCTGCCGCAGTCGTACGGGCGCACCGACCTGCACACCGCCATCGACACCGAGGGCCGCACCGCCGACCGCCGGGCCGACTTCGAGGACGTCTACGGCGACTGGGAGGTGCTGCGCGAGCAGGTGCTCGCCGCGGGCGCGCCGGAGCGCCTCGCCGGCGACCTGCGGGCGGCCCTCGCGGTGGCCGCCGACGACCCGACCGGGTTGACCGACGACCAGGCGCTGGCGCTGTTCCACGCCGACGGCCCGGCACTGGACGCCCTGTGCCGGATCGCCGACGACGTGCGCCGGGACGCGGTCGGCGACGACGTCACCTACTGCGTCACCAGGAACATCAACTTCACCAACGTCTGCTACACCGGCTGCCGCTTCTGCGCCTTCGCCCAGCGCCGCACCGACGCCGACGCCTACACCCTCTCCCTGGAGCAGGTCGCCGAACGGGCCGCGCAGGCCTGGGAGGTGGGTGCCACCGAGGTGTGCATGCAGGGCGGCATCCACCCCGACCTGCCCGGCACCGCCTACTTCGACATCGCCCGCGCGGTGAAGGAGCGGGTGCCCGGCATCCACGTGCACGCCTTCTCCCCGATGGAGGTGGTCAACGGCGCCACGCGGACCGGCCTGTCGATCCGCGAATGGCTGCAGCGGGCCAAGGAGTCGGGCCTGGACACCATCCCGGGCACCGCCGCCGAGATCCTCGACGACGAGGTCCGCTGGGTGCTCACCAAGGGCAAGCTGCCGGCCGCGACCTGGGTCGAGGTGGTCACCACCGCGCACGAGCTGGGCATCCGCTCCTCGTCCACGATGATGTACGGGCACGTGGACACCCCGAAGCACTGGCTCGGGCACCTGCGGCTGCTCGCCGAGATCCAGCAGCGCACCGGCGGCTTCACCGAGTTCGTCACCCTGCCGTTCGTCCACACCAACGCGCCGGTCTACCTGGCCGGCATCGCCCGGCCCGGCCCGACCGCCCGGGACAACCGCGCGGTGGTCGCGATGGCCCGGCTGCTGCTGCACCCGCACATCCCCAACATCCAGACCAGCTGGGTCAAGCTGGGCGCGGAGGGCGCGGCCGAGATGCTCCGCTCCGGCGCCAACGACCTCGGCGGCACGCTGATGGAGGAGACCATCTCGCGGATGGCCGGCTCGGCGTACGGCAGCTACAAGTCGGTGCGCGACCTCCAGGCGATCGCCGAGGCCGCGGGCCGCCCGCACCGCCAGCGCACCACCACCTACGGCGAGGTGCCGGCCGAGCGGCGGGCGGCCGCGCGGGCCTCGGACGGGCACCTGCCGGAGCTGCTGCCCGTCCTCGACTGAGGCCGGGCTTCGAGGCTCCACCGGGCCCCGGCCGCTTTCGCCCGGCGGCCGGGGCCCGGTGCGGTGTGTGAGGGGCGGCATGAGGGACGCCGTCGAATCGTTCGGGTCTTCGAATACAGTGCCAGGGCGCGCGCCGCGGCCGTGCGTCGCGCGGCCCCCGCCCTCGACCCCGACGAAAGGCGCCCCGTCGTGATGCCACTGTGGTCACGCGCCCAGCAGCAGGACTTCCGCAGCCGGGTGCGGGGCTGTCTGCTCGGCGGTGCCATCGGCGACGCGCTCGGCGCCGGCGTCGAGTTCGAGCCGCTGGAGAAGATCCGGGCCCAGTACGGCCCGCAGGGCGTCACCGGCTTCGTCCCCGCGTACGGGCGCACCGGCGCCGTCACCGACGACACCCAGCTCAGCCTCTGGACCGTGGACGGCCTGATCCGCGCCCACATCCGGCGCGACACCGGCAGCTGGCACCCGCCCACCGACCTGCACCTGGCCTACCTGCGCTGGGCCGCCACCCAGCGCGACTGGGGCCCGGACGAGCGCCGCCCCGACCTCGGCTGGCTCGGCCGCGAGGAGTGGCTGTACGCCGAGCGCGCCCCCGGCCAGGGCTGCCTGTCCGGCCTCACCGGGCCGGACGCCGAACGGCTCGGCACCCTGGAGCAGCCCAAGAACCCGCACTCCAAGGGCTGCGGCACGGTCGTGCGGGCGGCGCCGTTCGGGCTGCTCACCACCTGGGAGCCGGGCCTGGTGTTCCAGCTCGCGGTGGAGTGCTCGGTGCTCACCCACGGCCACCCGACCGGCTACCTGGCGGCGGGCGCGTTCGCCGTGATCGTCCAGTCCGTCGCGCGCGGCGGCACCCTGGAGGAGGGCGTCCACCTCGCGCTGGCGCTGCTCTCCGAGCGGCAGGCGCACGAGGAGACCACGGCCGCGCTGCGGGCCGCGCTGGACGCGGTGCGGGCCGGCGAGCCGTCCGCCGAGCGGGTCGAGGCGCTGGGGGAGGGCTGGGTCGCCGAGGAGGCGCTGGCGATCGGGGTCTACTGCGCGCTGGTCGCGCACGACGTCCGCTCGGGCCTGCTGCTCGCCGTCAACCACTCCGGGGACAGCGACTCCACCGGCGCGATCTGCGGCAACCTGCTCGGGGTGCTGCACGGCGACACCGCGCTGCCGCCGGGACTGGTGGCGGGGCTGGAGGGGCGCGGCGCGATCCTCGAACTCGCCGACGACTTCGTGCTGGAGCTGGTGCACGGCACCGAACTGCACGACCGGCGGACCCCGGAGGGGGCCAACTGGTCCACCCGCTACCCGGTGGTGCACTGAGCGGGCGCCAACAGGTGCCGCGGGAAAGACAGTTGCCCGTAGCGCCGGCCGCCGCTCCAGGGCGACGGCCACCGCTACGGGCAACTGGGCCGAGCACGGGGCGGGTTCAAGCCTGGGGTTCAAGCCCAGGGTTCAGGCCTCGGGTTCAGGCCCAGGGTTCAGGCCTCGGGTTCAGACGTCGCCGAAGACTCCCGCCGCCACGGCCGACGCGAACGCGTTCCAGGCCTCGGTGGAGAAGCGCAGCTGCGGGCCGAGCGGATCCTTGGAGTCCCGGACGGCCACCGCCCCGGTGGTCGGTCCGGCGATCTCCACACAGGCGCCTTGGCCGCCACTGTGACTGCTCTTGCGCCAGCGGGTTCCGTGCTCGGACGGGGTGATCATTCGTGGTATCCCTTTTCGATGTCGGCTATCAGCGACCGGCTCTCCGCGACACCGAGCGCGGCCGCTCTCAGGTAGTCGTAGAGACCGGTATAGCGGCGCACGTCGGCATCCTTCTCCAGGTAGAGGTCGCTCGTCACACCTTCGAAGTAGACAACTGTGGAATCGGCTGACTCGGGGAACTCCAACAGGGAGAATGTCCCGGTCATACCGGGGTGGGCGCCGTGCGCGAACGGGATCACCTGGATGGTGATGTTCGGGCGCAGGCTGAGCTCCAGCATCTGCCGCAGCTGGTGGGCCATGACCTCGCGGCTGCCCACCTCCCGGCGCAGCACCGCCTCGTCTATGACGGTCCACAGGCTGCCCAGCCGGTTCTCGCCGTGGATGCGTTCCTGCCGCTTCATCCGGACCTGCACCCGCCGCTGCACGGCGATCGCGTCGGTGTCCGGCTGGGTGCCCTCGACCACGGCCTGCGCGTACTGCTCGGTCTGGAGCAGGCCCGGGACGAAGGAGGACTCGTAGGCGCGGATCGAGGAGGCCTCGGCCTCCAGGCCGATGTAGACGCTGTACGGGGTCGGCATGTCGTTGAAGTCGTGCCACCAGCCGCGCTGGCGGGACTCCTTGGCCATCTCCATGAGGCTGCCGCGCATCTGCTCGTCGGTCACGTTGTACACGTCGCAGAGGTCGCGCACGTCGCGCTGGCTGATGCTGCGGCGGCCGTTCTCCAGTCGGCTGATCTTGGACTGGGAGACCATCAGCCGCCCGGCGACCTCCTCCGCCGTCATCCCGAGGCGTTCGCGGAGTTTGCGCAGCTCCGAGCCGAGGCGTCGGCGGCGCACGGTGGGATTGATGTTCGCGGACACGTCGACCTCCGGCCGGACCTCTGGTGAACTCTGGAACGGCAGCCCTGGGAACACTTCGGACATTGGGACCAACCCCCCTGACTCGGAGCAGCATGTCACCTTGGGCCAGGTCGGCGCCGGGGAATCACGGCAGCGCAATAGAACTGATCATCGGAAAAGCGCATCCGCGAGACGGCGAAAGCTCCCAGGTGGTAATGCGGCTCGATGACTCGGACCGATGGTGCGACGGACCGTCCCGGCGGTGGCGCACGTGCCCCTGGCGCGTGCGGCGCCGACCCTCCCGGTGCCCCTCCAGGGGCCTCCGGGTGGCCTGTGGCGGGCTTCCGGGGACGGCAGAGGGGCGGTCGCCGGGCGACTCGCGTCGCGGGGCGACCGCCCCTCGGTGGTACTGGTGGTGCGGGTTCTGCCGGTGGTGCGATGGTGCCGGTCGTACGCCGGGTCGCTCAGCGCCTTCGGATGGCGCGGGCGGGGCGGCGTGCGCCCTCGGGCGGGCCGCCGCGATCGGCGGCCCGGGCGGCCGGGCCACCTCGGACGGCCCGTTCGGACCGTCCGGCTCCACCGGCTCTCCCGATGTGGCGTGGCGCCCGGTTCAGGGGCCCGCCAGGCTCAGCGGACCCCGACCCGGGGCGCGGAGACCCGCCCGCCCGTAGTCCGGCCCGCCGCGCGGGCGCCGGGCCGGCCGGCAGCCGTTCCGGAGCCCTGGGAAGAACGGTTCTGCTGCGTCGGCAGGCCGTTCTGCACGTCCATCACGGCGTGCGCGACCATCCCGCCCAGCGGGTCGTACCGGATCAGGTCGCGCAGCCGCGACCGCGCGGACCGACCCTCGTTGCCCGGGTACAGGTGCTTGCCCAGGCCCACCGAGTGGGCGAGGGCCGCGAGCGCGGCCGTCCGCGGGTCCGGCGGAACGCCGGTGCGGATCGCGGTGTCCAGCCGTTGTTTGATCGCGGCGTTGGTGCAGTCGTCGGACGCCTGGTACCGGGTCGTCGGCAGCACCCCGCACACCTGGCCCGGCACGGCGGTGACCATGCCGCAGCGCTCCAGGTGCGCCAGGTACGTCTGCCGCAGGCCCAGCCTGGGCCCGCCGATCCAGTGCGCCGCGCGAACCGGACTGCCGCGTCGGCGCAGCAGTTCCAGTGCGTGGTCGAGGGTCGGGTCGCCGGTCGGTCGTGCGAGCACGACGGCGATCCGGTCTCCCTCCGGTACGATCCGTCCGGCCAGGGACAGCTCGACGAGCTGCGCCCCGGCGAGTCCGAGGTCGAGGGTCTGCGGCTGCGCCGTGGTACCCGTGGTCGGGTCCAAAGCGAGCAGCAAGAGTTCCTCGGGAACAGTTCTGCGGCTCTTGCCCATCCAAGCCTCCCCGCGTGGATGAGAGACAGGGTGACGCCTCTCACACGGGCTTGTCGAGTACGCCTCCGAATCGTGACCTTGCGGCGAAGGCACGGAACCGGCGCACGCGAGCCCTGCGTCTGACCGTTGGACAGACCGCGGTGAGGCCAGGCGGCGGCAATAAGCGCCGGTCGGACGGGGTGTGCGCGGCCGGATCGGCCGTCGGTGGCGGAGACTGTACAGGTACACGGGGCGGGGCGTCGGCTTCCCGAAATCGGGTTCGCCGATGCCCCGCCGGGCGTTGAGGAGGCTGGGATACGTGGGCGAGTCCCCCGACAGGGTGCTGAGGGACGGCGAGCGGGAGCAGGGCCGCGAGCGCGAACGGACCGGTGCGGCGGCCGACGCCGCGAAGGCCGCTGACGGCGGGTCGTCCGCCCCGGCGGCTGCCGGGGCGTCAGCCGGGGCCGCGGCCAAGGCATCCACGGAGACCTCCTCGGAGCCGGTTTCGGAGACCGCCGCGGGGGCCGCTGAGGGAGCAGCTGAGGGAGCCGCCGCCGGGACCGCTGAGGGAGCCGCTGCGGAGAAGTCCGCCGACACGCCGTCGGCAGGGGCCAAGGGCGGCTCGACCGTACAGATCCGTGTCCGGGATGTGGACAGCAAGACGACGATGCTGCGGCTGCCGGTGGACAACCGGACCACCTCGCTGCGGCTGCCCGAGGAACTGGTGAAGCCCGCGGGCGACGGCGGTTCCGATGGTGGGGGAGCGGAGAAGGGGGACGACGCCTCGGCGGCTGACGCTCCGGAGGAGACCGTCGAGCGGCCGACCGGCGC
>NZ_JAFLNG010000031.1 GCF_017427025.1 Streptomyces sp. FH025 | reverse complement strand
GGCGGCGAGTTCGCGCTCCCCGCGGACGGGCTGGACGACGCCCGGCGGCTGCGCGCGCTCGACGCGGTGGACGAGTACCTGACCCGCAAGCGCAAGCACCTGGTCGGCTACCAGGCCACCCAGGACATGCAGGGCACCGCGCTGGACCTGGCCCGGTTCATGCCCAACAACATCAACAACCTCGGTGACCCGTTCCAGAGCGGCGGCTACAAGCCCAACACCAAGGTCATCGAGCGGGCCGTCCTCGACTACTACGCGAAGCTGTGGCGCGCCCAGGGCCCGCACGACCCGGCCGACCCGGAGTCCTACTGGGGCTACATGCTGTCCATGGGCTCCACCGAGGGCAACATGTACGCCCTCTGGAACGCCCGGGACTACCTGAGCGGCAAGGCGCTCATCCAGCCGCCGGCCGCCCCCTTCGACTCCCTGCGCTACGTCAAGGCCGCGCCCGACCGGCGCAACCCGAACGCCCACCACCCGGTGGCCTTCTACTCAGAGGACACCCACTACTCCTTCGCCAAGGCCGTCCGCGTCCTCGGCGTCGAGACCTTCCACGCCGTGGGCGTGGAGAAGTACGCCGACGAGTGCCCGCTGACGGACCCGGTGACCGGCCTGCGCAGCTGGCCCACCGAGGTGCCGTCCCGCCCGGGCCCGTCCGGCCTGTCCTGGGACGGCCCCGGCGAGATAGACGTCGACGCGCTCGCCGTCCTGGTCGAGTTCTTCGCCGCCAAGGGCCACCCGGTCTTCGTCAACCTCAACCTCGGCAGCACCTTCAAGGGCGCCCACGACGACGTCCGCGCGGTCTGCGAGCGCCTGCTGCCGATCTTCGAGCGGTACGGCCTGGTCCGCCGCGAGGTGGTCTACGGCACCGACCCGCGGACCGGGGAACCGCTGGTCGACCTGCGCCGCGGCTTCTGGATCCACGTGGACGGCGCGCTCGGCGCCGGCTACGCGCCCTTCCTGCGCCTGGCCACCGAGGAGCCGGAGGCGTACGGCTGGACCCCGGAGACGGCGCCGCCCGAGTTCGACTTCGGCCTCCGGCTGCCCACCGCCGAGCACGGCGAGGTCGACATGGTCTCCTCGATCGCGATGAGCGGCCACAAGTGGGCCGGCGCGCCGTGGCCGTGCGGCATCTACATGACGAAGGTGAAGTACCAGATCTCGCCGCCGTCCCAGCCGGACTACATCGGCGCGCCGGACACCACCTTCGCCGGCTCCCGCAACGGCTTCTCCCCGCTGATCCTGTGGGACCACCTGTCCCGCCACTCCTACCAGGACCAGGTGGACCGGATCCGTACGGCCCAGGAGCTCGCCGCCCACCTGGAGCGGCGGCTGGTGGCCCTGGAGCGGGAGCTCGGCGTCGAGCTCTGGCCGGCCCGCACCCCGGGGGCCGTCACCGTGCGGTTCCGCAAGCCGAGCCCGGAGCTGGTGGCCAAGTGGTCGCTGTCCTCCCAGGACGTGCTGATGGTCCCGGGCGACGAGACGACCCGGCGCAGCTACGTGCACGTGTTCGTGATGCCCTCGGTCGACCGGGCCAAGCTGGACGCGCTGCTGGCCGAACTCGCCGAGGACCCGGCGATCCTCGGCGCGCGGTAACGCGGTAACGCGGCAACGGGTGGGCCCCGGCCCGGCGCAACCGCCGGCCCGGGGCCCACCCGTCGTCAGGCCAGGATCAGCCGTCGTTCTCCGCCGACGGCAGGTACGCGCCGGGCACGTCGTCCGGCGCGTGGATCTCGCTCTCACCCGGGTACGGCGTGGTCCAGTTGTGCGTCTGGTACCACACCAGGTGGTTCATCTGCGCCGGGTTCGCCCGGTCCGGCGCCGCGTTCGGACCGGTCAGCCGCTGCTGCGACTTCCAGGCGTTCCACAGGCCCGCGACGGCCTGCTCCGCCGCCGGCGGCTCGGTGGTGACCGGCGCCGCCGCCGCGCGGAGGTCCTGCGCCCCGGGCACGTCGACGCCGCAGGAGGGCGGGGTCTTCAGGCCGTCGGTCAGCGAGGTCCGGTTGGGCACCGCGGTGAACGGCGTGTAGTCCGGCTGGTCGGTGAAGGCCGTGGCCATCGGGGTGGCCGCGCTGTCCTTCTGGTTCATCGGGTGGATCCCGAGGATCTGCTCGATGGTGCGGATCATCGTGATCTGCGAGTAGTAGCGGCTGTCGACGGCCCCGTGCTGCGCCCAGGGGCTGATGATCTGGATCGGGGCGCGGTGGCCGTCCACGTGGTCGAGGCCGGCCTGGGAGTCGTCCTCGACCACGAAGATGGCCGAGTCCTTCCAGTACGGGCTGTGCGTGATCTCGTCGATGATCTTCCCGGTCGCCAGGTCGTTGTCGGCGACCTGCGCGGCCGGGCTCGCCGGACCGCCGGTGTGGTCGCTGGACAGCCACAGCATGTTGAGGTTCGCCGGGCCGTTCTTCTCGAAGTCCTGCTTCCAGACCTGGTAGCGGTACAGGTCCGGCACGTCGGTGTCGAACCTCGGGAAGCCGGGCACCGACACGCTGTTGAGCGACGGGATCGGCGACGAGGAGTTGAGGGTGTAGGCGCTGCCCTGGCCGGTCGCGTCCATGTTCTTGCTGTCGCAGTACAGGTTCTGCCAGGTCGCGGCGTCGGGCTTGGTCAGGAACTGGTGGAACTCGCCGAAGTCGCGCACCGACTTGCCCGCCGCCTGCGCGCCCGTCCACAGGAAGCCCGACCGCTGGTGGCCCAGGGCGTCGTCCTCGGTGTCGTAGCTGCGCTCGTACTCGCCGGCCGAGGACTCGGTGTACTCCGGGTTGTCGGCCTGCATCAGCCAGTTGTGGCCCTCGGCGGAGTTCGTGCCGATGTCGTAGGTGTTGTCGTACAGCCCGAACTGCTCGGCCAGCGCGTGCTGGTTCGGCGTCACGTTCGCGCCGAACTGGGCCAGTGCCGGATCGCCGTTGCCGTCCGGGACGTCACCGAAGACCTGGTCGTACGTCCGGTTCTCCTTGACGATCAGGAAGACGTGCTTGATCGTCGACGGGTCGCCGATCCGGTTCGGCACGGGCACGGCCTTGGCCTTGTGCCCGTTCGCCGTCTTGACCGCGTTGTTGGTCCAGCCGTTCTGCCGGAAGACCTTGGCGGTCTGGGAGCGGATCTCCTTGTCGCTCGGCAGCGTGAACTGGGTCAGGCTGGAGGTGGTGTCGTGGGTCTTGTGCGCGCCGGTGCTGTTGGGCCTGCGGGCGTCGATGCCACGGGTGTTGGAGACGACCACCTTCGAGCCGACGGTGGTGATCTCCGCCGGGAAGTAGTCCGTGGGCAGCAGGCCGACGTAGCTCACCGGCTCCTGCGCGCCGGAGAAGCGGTAGACGGCCACCGCGTTGGCGCGGCCGAGGGTGACCAGCAGACGGCCGTCGTCGGTGAGCGTCACCGCGGTGGGCTCGTAGCCCACCGAGGCCTCCGGCCACGGCTTGGTGGAGACGGTCTGGACGACCTTGTCGTGCGCGGTGTCGATGACCGACACGTCGTCGGAGTTGGTGTCGGCGACGAACACCACCCCGTTCCTGGCGTACACCGCCGTCGGGTGCAGGCCGACGGCGATGGTCCCGACGGGGGCGGACGCGTTCGCGAGGTCGATCACGCTGACGGTGCCGGTGGTGGTGGCGCCGGTCTTGGGGTCGGCCGGCACCTGCGTGCCGTACGAGTTGATCGTGCTGTCGCCGGCCGTGGCCGCCCGCCCGCCCTCATTGGTGACGTACAGCTTCTGGCCGACCCGCACGACGCCGCGCGGCGCGTTGCCGACCGTCCAGCTCTGCTGGATCGCGCCGGTCGCCGCGTTGATCGCGACCACCCGGTTCTGCCCGTTGACGGTCGCGTACACCGTCGAGCCGTCGGCGGAGAACACCGCCCCGGACGCCAGCGCGTGCTTGTCGCCGTCGGCCGGGATCGGCACCGTGACGGGCTTGGACAGGGATCCGTCGGCGTTCACGGTGAACCTGGTGTAGCCGTCGAGCTGGCCCAGCCACAGCTGCGAGCCGTCCGGCGAGTACACCGGGGACTCCTGGCCGACCGAGCCGCTGGGGATGCGCAGCTCGTCCGCCTTGTTGGTGCCGACGCGCTGCTGCACCTGGCCGGTCTTGAGGTTCACCACGACCAGCGAGGCGTCGCCGTCGGCGACCGAGGCGGCCAGGTGGCCGCCGTCCGGGCTGACGGCGGACCCCATGATCTTGCCGTTGTTGAGGACGACGCGGCTGCCGTACGGGGCGATGTACTGGTCGCTGGAGATGACCTGGCCGTCGGCGGTGACCTGGCCGACCTGGTCCTCGCCGAACTGGTGGGTGGCCGCGAACGCGGTGCCGGTGGCGATGGCCACCGCCGTGATGCACGCCGTGGCGAGCGTGGCCCGGCGGCCCACCCGCCGGCCGAGAAGGACGGATCGTTCCTTCTGAACACGTCGACGACGTGTTACCTGCATGGCGTCATTCCTTCGTTGAGGAGGGGGAGAGCAGCTCGACCTGGCCGTCGAACTGCCACAGCGGGTTCGGTGCGTCCCCGGCCGGGGTGTGCACCAGGAAGTAGCCGTTCACTTCCTTCGGTCCGTCACCGTCGGCCTGGAGCCGGCCGTCCGAGGCGATGTCGAGCTGGTAGACCGCCGTCCCCGGCGCGGCCGTACCGGGCAGGTGCCAGGTGACGACGCAGCGCCAGTCGTTGCCCGGCCCCTCCGGGTCGACCTGGCCGTCGCCGCGTTCGCAGGCGGCCGTGACCTGGAGCTGCTCCTCCGTGACGGCGGGGCGGTGCAGCTGCTCGGTCTGCAGTCGGTACAGGTGCGCGAACACGGTGGCGACCGACCGCTGCACCTTCTCCTGCGAGATCCCCGAGCCCGTCGAGGGGGTGGCCACCGCGACCGCCCCGAAGCCCAGCGCGAGCAGTCCGGCCAGCGGCAGCACCCCGAAGGTGACCGTGCGCCGGCCCACGCCGTCCTCGCTGCCGTTGGTGAAGTCCCGCCGTACGAAGAGCAGGTAGGCCGCCGCCGTCGCGACCACGGCCCACACCAGGCTGACCGTGACGGCGATCAGCAGCTCGTCGAGCCGGGCGGGGGCGGTGAACAGCCCGTTCCAGGAGACGAAGGCGTAGCCGGGCAGGGCGAGGCGCAGCGCGACCGGCAGCGGCAGCATCTGGGCGAGCTGCATCGCGACCGCCGCCAGCGCGGGGACGAGCAGCCCCATCGGTGAGCGGCCCAGAAGGACGGAGCCGAGCAGTCCGAGGGAGGCCAGCGCCAGCGTGGGCGCCAGCGCGCACACCCAGGCCAGCAGCACGTTCCCGGCCGCGTCCGACGGAGACAGCAGGTGCCCGTCGACGCCGACCAGCGGGTGGTTCCCGACCGCCGCCAGCCCGCCCACCGTGCTCGCGGCCACCAACCCGGCCACCAGCAGCACGATCACGGTCCCGCTCGCCAGCGCCTTCGACACGAAGATGCGGCGCGGGGAGCGGACCGCGACCAGCAGGTGCCGCCAGGTGCCGAGCCGGTCCTCGGCGGCGAAGACGTCGCCCGCGACCACGGAGGTCAGCAGCGGCAGCGCCCACGAGCCCGCGAAGCCCAGCACCACCAGCGGGCCGGCCCAGCCGGTGGCGTGCATCCAGCGGCCGAACAGCGTGTCGGACGGCAGCGTGCCCTGCTGGGCCACCGCCGCCACGAACAGACCCGGCGCCGTCCAGCAGGCCAGCATCAGCAGCCGGATCCGCCACTGGGAGAGGAGCTTGACCAGCTCGAAGCGGTACACCCGGCCCAGCGGCACCCGGTGCGCCTCGGGGGCGGCGACCGCACCGGCCGCCGTCCTTCCGGCCGTGGCCGTGCTCATCGCTCATCCTCCTGAGGCTCGGTCAGGGCGAGGAACGCCGCCTCCAGGGGCGGCACCACGGGAGCGACCTCGCGCACCCCCACGCCCGCGTGCACCAGCGCGGCCACCAGCCCTTCGACGGCGGGCGCCGACGCGCGGACGACCAGCGCCTCGTCCCCGCGCCGCGCTTCGGCCTGCGCCACGGTCCGCACCCCCGCGGCCCCTTCGGCCACCCGCCGGGCGGCCGCCGGATCGGAGGTGAGCAGGCGGTGGTCGAGTTCGCGGCTCTCGGCCGCCAGCTTGCCGAGCGGGCCGGAGAAGCGGACGCGCCCGGTCGAGAGGATCGTGACCTCGGAACAGAGCGCTTCGAGGTCGTCCATGCGGTGGCTGGACAGCACGACGGTCACCCCGTCGTCCGCGAGCCGCCGCAGCGCCCGGTGCACGTGCTGCTTGCCGGCCGGGTCCAGACCGTTGGACGGCTCGTCGAGCACCAGCAGCCGCGGATCGGTGAGCAGCGCGGCGGCCAGTCCGAGCCGCTGCCGCATGCCCAGCGAGAAGCCCCGCACCCGGTCGTCGGCGACCTCCGTCAGCCCGACCTCGGCCAGCACCTCGTCGATCCGCCCCGTTCGGGTGTCCTGCCCGCGCAGGGCCGCGAGCGCGGCGAGGTTGCGCCGGGCGGTCAGCGACGGGTACAGCCCGGGCCCGTCCACGAACCCGGCCACCGCCTGAGGGGCGGCCAGGGCCCGCCCGACCGGTCTGCCCAGGACCTCCAGCTCGCCGCCGTCGGCGACGGCCAGTCCGAGCAGCAGCCCGAGCAGCGTGGTCTTCCCGGCGCCGTTCGGCCCGGCCAGCCCGTGGATCCGCCCGGGCGCGAGGTTCAGCTCGATGCCGTCGAGCGCGATGACGTCCCCGAAGCACTTCGTCAATCCGTGCGCTCGTACGGCGAGTTGCGTTTCGTCCATAGCCCCTTCTAGCAGTCCCTCAGGGACCGTAGGGGGTTGACGGGGCGTAGACAGGATCGCGCGGTTGAACAACAGGTGAAGCGGCAGGCGGTCGCCTCGGGGTCAGCGCCCGGGGGTGGTGTCGGCGGACAGCCGCTGCGCCACGTACACCGGGACCACCGAGAGCAGGACGAGCACGGCGGCCACCACGTTGACCACGGGGGCCTGGTTGGGCCGCGCCAGGTTGGCGTAGATCCAGACGGGCAGGGTCTGGACGCCGGGGCCGGCCGTGAAGGTGGTCACCACGATCTCGTCGAAGGAGAGCGCGAACGCCAGCAGCCCGCCCGCCAGCAGCGCCGAGCGCACGGCCGGGAAGGTGACGTACCGCAGCGTCTGGAAGGTGTGCGCGCCGAGGTCGGCCGAGGCCTCCTCGGCCGAGGGCGAGGTCCGGCGCAGCCTGGCGATGACGTTGTTGAAGACCACGACGATGCAGAAGGTGGCGTGCCCGATGACGACGGTGAGCAGGCCGAAGCCGACGCCCGCCGGGCCGAGCACCGTACGGAACGCGGCGTTGAGCGCGATGCCGGTGACGACGCCGGGCAGCGCGATCGGCAGGATCACCAGGAACGACACCGCCTGCCGGCCGAAGAACCGGTGCCGTTGGACGGCGAAGGCGGTCATGGTTCCCAGCACCAGTGCCACCAGGGTGGCCCCGGCCCCCGCCTGGAGGGAGGTGAGGAGCGCGGTGCGGGCGCCGTCGGACTGCCAGGCCCGCACCCACCACTCGGTGGTGAGCCCGGTGGGCGGCCAGGCGAAGGAGCGGTCCCGGTTGAGCGAGTTGAGGAGGACCAGCAGCAGTGGCAGGTAGATCACGGCCAGGCCCAGGACGACGGCCGCGCGCAGCGCGATCCGGGCACGGCGGGAGAGGATCATCGGCGTTCTACAGGGAGTCCAGGGCGCCCGAGCGGCGTACGGCGAGCAGGTAGCCGACGATCAGCGCCACCGGGACGCAGGACAGCGCGGCGGCCAGCGGCAGGTCGAGCGTCACGTTGTCGGCGATCGCGGTGCCCAGCACCTGGGTCTTCCCGCCGACGATCCGGACGGCGATGTAGTCGCCCAGGCTCAGGGAGAAGGTGAACACGGAGCCGGCGAACACCGAGGGCTTGACCAGTGGCAGCACCACCGAGCGGAAGGTCCGCCACGGGGAGGCGCCCAGGTCGGTCGAGGCGTCGAGGAGGCTGGCCGGCAGGTTCTCCAGGCCCGCGTGGATCGGCAGGATCATGTACGGCAGCCACAGGTAGGCGAGGACGACGATGACCGCCGCCGTGCCGTACCCGGGGCCGGCCAGCCCGAACGGCCTGCCGAGCCAGTCGAGGACACCGCCCTGGCTGAAGACGGTCCGCCAGGCGTACGCCTTGACCAGGTAGCTGGCCCAGAGCGGGGTCAGCACGGCGACCAGGAGGAGCTTGCGGGTGCCGGGCCGGGCGACCCGGGCCGTGTAGAAGGCCATCGGGAACGCCACGACGGCGTCGATCACCGTGACGGCGGCGGCGATGCCGAGCGTGCGCAGGGCGATCGACCGGTAGACCGGCTCGGTGAGGACGGTGTGGAAGTTGGCGGTGTTCCAGACCCGCAGGACGTCGTAGGTGAAGGCGTCGACCGTCCAGAAGGCCGAGAGGAACAGGACGGCGAGCGAGCCCAGGTAGGCGACCACCAACCAGGCCATCGGCGCCGCCAGCAGCAGCGTCAGCCGCAGTCCGGCGTGCCGGTGCAGGGCGGAGGCCACCCGCCCCAGGGCGCCTCGTCGTCGTGGAGGGGCCGCCGCGTCCGTCGCCACGGGGTCAGCCCTTGATCCCGGTCCAGGCCGCGGTCCAGGCGGCGTAGTCCGTGCAGGGCACCTCGCGGCCGTCCAGGCAGTTCCTGACCGGGGTGGTCCAGGAGTAGACGTCCTTCCAGTACGCGTCGTCGTCGGCGTGGAAGGTGGTGCAGAAGTTCCTGTCCGACGTCTGCTCGCAGGCCTTGGAGTTGGCCGGGGCCTCGCCGAACCATTCGGCGACCTGGGCGTTGGCCTTCGGCGAGACGATCCAGTTCATCCACTGGTAGGCGCAGTTGGGGTGCGCGGCCTTGGCCGACACCATCCAGGTGTCCGACCAGCCCGTCGCGCCCTCCTTCGGCAGCACCGCCTGGACGGGCGCCTTGTCGGCCTGCGCCATGTTGGCGATGACCTGCCAGGTGGTGCCGACCACGGTGTCGCCGGTCTTGAAGGAGTTCTCCGCCTTCTGGAAGTCGCTCCAGTACTCGCCGATCGCCTTGTGCTGGATCTTCAACAGGTCAACAGCGGCCTTGAGTTGGGCCTCGTCCAGGGCGTAGGGGTTCTTGATGCCCAGGTCGGGTGTGGTCTTCATCAGGTACAGCGCCGCGTCGGCGATGGAGATGGGGGAGTCGTAGGCGGTGACGTGGCCCGTGTAGGCCGAGGCGCCGTCGAAGACCACGCGCCAGGAGTCCGGAGCCGGCGTGACCTTGTCGGTGCGGTACATCAGCAGGTTGGCGCCGCGGCCGTGCGGGATGCCGTACATCCGGCCGTTCACCGAGTTCCACGGCTGGTTCTTGAGGCCGTCGAAGACATCCGCGTAGTTCGGGACCAGGTCGGTGTTGACGGGTGCCACGTCGCCGGCCGCGATCAGCCGGAGCGTGGCATCGCCGGACGCCGACACGACGTCGTACTGGCCGGTCTTCATCAGCGAGACCATCTCGTCAGAGGTGCCGGCGATCTTCGTGTTGACCTTGCAGCCGGTCTGCTGCTCGAAGGGGTGGACCCAGTCGACGTTCCTGTCGTCCGAACCGTCCTCGGCGTAGCCGGCCCAGGCGATCAGGTTCACCTGGCCCTCACCGGCGGCCAGGGTCTGGAGCATCGGCAGGTCCGGCGGATTCAGGCCGTGGGCGCCGGTCGTTCCGGTGGCGCCGCCACAGCCTGCGGCAAGCACGGCGGCGGTGATGGCGGCGGCCGCGCGGGCGATCGAGGGAGTGCGCATGCGACGGGTTCCTTCGTTGACGGGGAAGAGGTGGCCGGATCAGCCACCGACGCGGACGGTGTGCTTTCGCTGCCAGGCCAGCACGACGTCGGCGCCGCGATGGCGCGCGACCTCGGCCGAGCCCTCGTCGAGGTTCTGCCGGACGGCCGTCAGCCGCCCTCCGGCCTCCAGGTCCACCAGGAACCGGGTGTGGCCGCCCGCGTAGACGACCTCGGCCACCCGCCCCGGCGCCGACAGTTCGTCCGGCCCGGCGGGATTGTCCGGGTGCGCCATCCGGATCTTCTCCGGGCGGACGCTGAACAGCCCGGCCTCGCCCACGACCCGCTCGGCCGCCGAGCCGTCCAACAGGTTGGAGGTGCCGACGAAGCCGGCGACGAAGGCCGTGGCCGGGTGCTCGTACACCTCGGCGGGCGAGCCCACCTGCTCGATCCGCCCCGCGTTGAACACCGCGACCCGGTCGCTCATCGTCAGGGCCTCGTCCTGGTCGTGGGTGACGAACACGAAGGTGATCCCGACCTCGCGCTGGATCCGCTTGAGCTCCGCCTGCATCTCCTGGCGGAGCTTCAGGTCGAGCGCGCCGAGCGGCTCGTCGAGCAGCAGCACCTTGGGGCGGTTCACCAGCGCCCTCGCCAGTGCCACCCGCTGGCGCTGGCCACCGGAGAGCTCAGCCGGCCGACGCCGCTCGAAGCCGTCGAGCCGGACCATGGCGAGCGCCGCGCGCACCCGCTCCGCCCGCTCGGCCCTGGGCACCCGGCGGACCATCAGGCCGTAGCCGACGTTGCGTTCGACCGTCATGTGCGGGAAGAGCGCGTAGTCCTGGAACACCGTGTTGACGTCCCGGTCGAACGGAGCGAGACCGGTGACGTCGGCTCCGCCCAGCAGGACCCGGCCGGAGCTCGGCGTGTCGAAGCCTGCGATCAGGCGCAGCACCGTCGTCTTCCCGGACCCGGACGGCCCGAGCATCGCGAAGAACTCGCCCTCGCCGATCTCCAGGTCCACCCCGTCGACCGCGCGGACCCGGCCGTCGAAGGTCTTCGCCAGCGCTTCGAGCCGGACCGCCCCGGGGGCCGGAGCCGGCCGCGGCGAGCGCTCGCCGTTCCGCAGGTCAGGCGTTGAGTGGCGCGTCACGTCGGGCGGCCCTCCTGATCGGTGTCACGCACCGAGGTATCGGCACACCGGGCTCAACGACCGGCACCCCATCGGGGTACCGGTCGCATCACCGGTTCATCCGAACTCGTCCTGCGTGAAGGACCGTCCAGTGGCCCGTACCCCGGCCCGCTCCATCCGGAGGCGTTCCGCCGGGCGGCGTCAGCAGATGCGCGGCAGCTGCTCGCCCATCGGCAGGTCGACCACCCGGGTGCCACCGAAGCCGGTGCGGGCGACGACCATCCCGGGGTGGTCCTCGACGCACTCGCCGATCACCACGGCCTCCGCGCCGAGCGGGTGGGCGCGCATGGCGGCGAGCACGGCGTCCGCCTCCTCGCGGGGGACGAAGGCGACGAGCTTGCCCTCGTTGGCGATGTACATCGGGTCCAGGCCCAGGACGGCGCACGCGTTGGCCACCGGATCCGGAACGGGGACGGCGCGTTCGCTCAGTACGACGCCCACCCCGGCCGCCGCCGCGATCTCGTTGAGCGCCGCCGCCAGGCCGCCCCGGGTCGGGTCGCGCAGGACGTGCAGATCGGGGGTGGCGGCGAGCATCGCTTCGACCAGGCCGCCGAGCGCCGCGCAGTCGCTGCGCACCTCGACCCCGAACTCCAGGCCCTCCCGGACGCTCATGATCGCCACCCCGTGCAGCCCGATCGGCCCGCTGACGATCACCACGTCGCCCGGAACGGCCCGCTGCGGCCGGATGTCGACCCCGGTCGGGACGAGCCCGATGCCGGCGGTGTTCAGGTAGACGCCGTCCCCGTGCCCGGCCTCGACCACCTTGGTGTCCCCGGTGGCCACCTCCACCCCGGCGGTGCGGGCGGCGGCGCCGAGCGCCCGGGCCACCCGGTCCACCACCGCCAGCTCCACCCCTTCCTCCAGGATGAAGCCGCAGGACAGGTAGGCCGCCCGGGCCCCGCTCATGGCGAGGTCGTTGACGGTGCCGTTGACGGCGAGGTCGCCGATGCAGCCGCCGGGGAAGAACAGCGGCCGCACGACGTAGGAGTCGGTGGAGAAGGCGAGCCGGGCGCCGCCCAGCTCCAGCACGGCGGAGTCGCCGAGCCCGGCGAGGGCCGGGCCGCCGAAGGCGGGCGCGAAGAGGTTCTCCACGAGTTCGGCGGACATCGCCCCGCCGCCGCCGTGCCCCATCACCACCCGGGGGTGGTCGCGCAGCGGCAGCGGGCAGCTCCAGCCCGAGAAGTCGGGCCGCTCGGTGAGCAGTTCGGTGTCAGCCAACGGGGCTCGCCTCCACGGGTGCGCTCGGCGTGCTCAGCCGCCGGTAGAGGTAGTACGCGGCGCAGGCGCCCTCGCTGGAGACCATGGTGGCGCCGAGCGGGGTGCGCGGGGTGCAGACCGTCCCGAAGGCCTCGCATTGGTGGGGCTTGAGCAGGCCCTGGAGGACCTCGCCGCTGCGGCACTGGGCGGGTTCGCGGGTGGTGATCCCGGCGACGTCGAAGCGGTGCTCGGCGTCGTGGTCCCGGTAGCGCGGCGCCAGCCGCCAGCCGCTCTGCGGGATCACGCCGATGCCCCGCCAGGGGCGGTCGGTCACCTCGAACACGTCCTCCAGCATGGCGCGGGCCGCCGGGTTGCCCTCGGGCCGGACGGCCCGGGGGTAGGCGTTGTCGACGGTGTGCTCCCCGCGCTCCAACTGCCGTACGGTGCGCCGGATCCCCTCCAGGATGTCCAGCGGTTCGAAGCCGGTGACGACGATCGGGACGCGGTGGCGCTCCGCCAGCGCCGGGTACTCGCCGGTGCCCATCACGCTGCACACGTGCCCGGCGGCGAGGAAGCCCTGGACCCGGCAGTCCGACGAGTCCATGATCGCCTCGATGGCGGGCGGCACCCGTACGTGGGAGACCAGCATGCTGAAGTTGCGCAGGCCCTGCTTCCTGGCCAGGTGGACGGCCATGGCGTTCGGCGGGGCGGTGGTCTCGAAGCCGATGCCGAAGAAGACGACCTCGCGCTCCGGATTCTCCCGGGCGATGCGCAGGGCGTCGAGCGGCGAGTACACCACCCGGACGTCACCGCCCTCGCCGCGGACCCGGAACAGGTCGCGGTCGGAGCCGGGCACCCGCAGCATGTCCCCGAAGGAGCAGAAGACCACCTCCGGCCGGGCGGCGATCGCGAGCGCCCGGTCGATCACCTCCAGTGGGGTGACGCACACCGGGCAGCCCGGTCCGTGGATCAACTCGACCTCCTCCGGGAGGAGTTGGTCGATGGCGTGCCGGATGATGCTGTGCGTCTGGCCGCCGCACACCTCCATCAGCGCCCAGGGCCTGGTGACCGTCGCCCTGATGTCGGCGAGCAGCCCCGCCGCGAGGTCGGGGTTGCGGAACTCCTCCAGGTACTTCACCGTCCGGCCTCCTCGATGTCTCCTGCCGCGATGTCTCCCGCTGCCCGCGCCGCTTCCCACGGGTCCCCGAACTCCTCCTGGAGCAGCCCGAGTTCCTCGAACAGGCCGAGGGTGCGCCGGGCGGACTCCTCGTCCAGGCGCTGTAGCGCGAAGCCCACGTGGACGATCGCGTACTCGCCGACCTCCAGGTCGGGCAGGTACTCCAGGCACACGTCCTTGACCACCCCGCCGAAGTCCATCACCGCCATCCTGGTCCCGTCACGCTCCTCGATCTCCGTCACCCTGCCGGGCACCGCCAGGCACATCCGCTCTCACTCCTCCCGGGTGGCCGACCGGGCGGCCACCATCAGCTGGCCGAGCGCCAGCCCTCCGTCGTTGGGCGGCACCCGGCGGTGCCGCAGCACGGTGAAGCCGTCCTCCCCGAGGCCGCGCGCGCAGGCCGAGGAGAGCAGCGCGTTGGCGAAGACGCCCCCGCTGAGCGCGACGGTGGTGGTGCCGTGGCACTCCCGCGCCGCCGCGCAGATCCGCCGGACGAGATCGGCCACCGCGCCGTGGAAGCGCGCGGCGATCAGCCCGGTGGGGGCGCCCGCGGCCGCGTCCGCCGTCACCTCGGCCAACACCGGCCCGGGGTCGGCGATCCAGCCGTCCTCCCCGTAGAACAGGCCGAAGCCGTAGCCCGCCGCCGGACCGAACCCGGCGGCCGCCGCCTCCAGTTCGATCGCCGCCTGGGCCTCGTACCCGGCCCGGTGGCAGACGCCCGCGAGTGAGGACACCGCGTCGAAGAGCCGGCCCATGCTGGAGGTCGGCACGCAGTTCAGCCCGCGCTCCAACTGTCGCTCCAGCAGCCGGAGTTCATCCTCCGGGCAGGTCGCCACCGGCGGGAGTCCGGGCGTCCAGGGCAGCCCGGCCGCGCGCAGGTGCGCGAGCGCCGTCCGGTACGGGCGCTCGACGGCCGCGTCCCCGCCCGGCAGGGGCACGTACGCGAGATGGGCGAGGCGGCGGAATCCGTCGTAGTCCGCCAGCAGCACCTCGCCGCCCCAGATCGCGCCGTCCTCGCCGTAGCCGGTGCCGTCGAAGGCGACCCCGAGGACCGGGCGGCCGCCGTCCAGGCCGTGCTCGGCCATCACCGCCGCGATGTGGGCGTGGTGGTGCTGCACCCGGCGCACCGGGCGGCCGGCGGCCCTCCGCTCGGCGTGCCGCACCGAGCGGTAGCCGGGGTGCCGGTCGGCGACCAGCAGTTCGGGCCGCACCCCGCTGACCACGCCGAGCTGCTCGGCCGCGCGGTCGAAGGCGCGCAGCGTGGCCAGGTCGTCCATGTCGCCGACGTGGCCGGACAGCCAGGCATAGCCGTCCTGGGCCAGCGCGAAGGTGTTCTTCAGGTCGCCGCCGACCGCCAGCACCGGCCGTACGGGCACCGGCAGCGGGACCGGCAGTGGGACGTATCCGCGCGAGCGGCGCAGCGGTAGCCGCTCGCCGTCCACCACCCGCACCACGGAGTCCTCGCAGGGCACGTGGATCGGGCGGTCGTGGGTGAGCCAGCCGTCGACGAGCGGGGCGAGCGCGGTGCGGGCGTGCCGGTCGTCGGTGACGATCGGTTCGCCGGAGAGGTTGGCGCTGGTCATCACCAGGAGGTCGGGCCCCGGGGCGGCGAGCAGCAGGTGGTGCAGCGGCGTGTACGGCAGCATCACGCCGAGGTCGGGGCCGCGCGGGGCCACCGCCTCGGGGACCGCCGCGCCGGTGCGGCGCAGCAGGACGATCGGGCGCACCGGACCGGTGAGCAGCTCCCGTTCGACGGGGCCGACCGGCACCAGGGCCTCGACGGTGGCGAGGTCGCGGGCCATCAGGGCGAACGGCTTGTCGCCGCGCCGCTTGCGCCGGCGCAGCAGGGCGACGGCACCGGCGTCGCGCGCGTCGCACGCGAGGTGGTAGCCGCCGATGCCCTTGACCGCGAGGACGGCCCCCTCGGCCAGCAGCCGACGGGCCCGCGACAGCGCCTCCTCGCCGTCCAGGTCGGCGCTGCCGGGCACGGCCAGCGCGAGCCTCGGCCCGCAGGAGTGGCAGGAGACGGGCTGCGCGTGGAAGCGGCGGTCGGCGGGGTCGGCGTACTCCCGGGCGCAGTCCGCGCACATCGGGAAGCCGCTCATGGTGGTGTTGGCGCGGTCGTAGGGCAGCGCGGTCACGATGGTGTGCCGGGGGCCGCAGTTGGTGCAGCTGATGAACGGGTGCTGGTGGCGGCGGTCGGCGGGGTCCGCGAGTTCGGCGAGGCAGTCGGCGCAGACGGCGACGTCGGGCGGGATCAGAGTGGCGCGGGGGCCGTCGACGCGGGACGGCACGATGCTGAACCCGGTGGCGCCGGTCGCGGCGAGCGGCGAGTGGTCCACCGAGGCGACCCGGGCGAGCGGCGGCGCGTCGCCGGCCACCCGTCGGCAGAAGGCGTCGAGGGCCTCCCGGCTGCCCTCGACCTCGACCAGGACGCCCTCGCCCGTGTTGGTGACGCTGCCGGCCAGTCCGAGCTCGCCGGCCAGGGCGTGGACGAACGGCCGGAAGCCGACCCCCTGCACGAGGCCGCGGACGGCGACCCGCCGCCGCTCGCGGTCGGGTCGCGGGTCACCGGCCGTCACGCGTGCTCCCCCTCCGCGGGGTGCGCATGCCCGTGTCCGTGAGGGGCGGCCGCCATGACCGGCCGGTGCGGCTCGGCGCCGTCGAGCACGGCCAGCGCCCGGTCCAGCAGCACCCCGACCCCGTCGCCGGTCCGGGCCGAGGTGCGCACCACCTCCACACCGGGGTTGACGCGCCGGACGTTCGTCAGGAACGCCGGCTCGTCGAACTCGGCCGCTGCGGCGAGGTCCGCCTTGGTGACCAGCACCAGGTTGGCCAGCCCGAACGCGGTCGGGTACTTGAGCGGTTTGTCCTCGCCCTCGGTCACCGAGGCCAGCACCACCCGCAGGGACTCGCCGAGGTCGTAGGAGGCCGGGCAGACCAGGTTGCCGACGTTCTCCACGAAGAGCAGCCGGCACTCCTGCGGCAGCCAGCCGTCCAGGTGCCCGGCGAGCATCCGCGCCTCCAGGTGGCAGAGCCCGTCGGTCAGCACCTGCTTCACCGGCGCGCCCGAACGGGCCAGCCGCAGCGCGTCGTTCTCGGTGGCGAGGTCGGCGGTCAGCGCCGCCGCCGCCACCCCGCGCCGCAGGGCCAGCCCCAACTCGGCCTCCAGCAGGGCGGTCTTGCCGCTGCCGGGGCTGGAGAGCAGGTTCACCGCGACCGTTCCGCGCGCGGCCAGCGCCGCCCTCAGCTCGCGGGCGCTGTCGTCGTTGCGGGCGAGGACCGCCTGGCGGAGGTCGACCGTGCGGCACATCGGCATCAGCCTTTCTGTTCGGCCGGGACGTCGGGGCGCCCGTGCTCGGCCCACTCGACGTCGAGGATCTGGAGCTCGCGCCCGGACAGCAGCTCGACGCCGCCGCCGGAACAGCTCCGGCAGCCGAGGTCCGGCGGCATGCCGACGGCCCACTCGGCCGCGCAGGACGCGCAGCGGGCCCGCGCCGGGACCGGTACGGTGTGCAGCGCCGCGCCCTCCACCAGCGTTCCGGCGCAGGCGAGTTCGAAGCAGAAGTCGAGGGCCTCGGGCACCACGCCCGGGGCTGCACCGTTCGCAGCAATGCGCGCCTCACATCCGGGAGATGCGCAGGTAGCGCCTGATGTCCGGCAGGCTCTGCCAGACCATCGCGCCGATCCCGGCCAGCAGGGCCGCGCAGAACAGTTTCCTCAGCATGGTGTCGTCTCCCTCTCCGGTTGCGTGGCCTCGTCCACGACCCGCAGGACCATGTGGACCGCCTCCTCGACGGCGGCGGCGACGGGGGCGCTCAGGCCGATGCCCTCCTCCAGCGACGCCGGCTCGCAGCCGACCACCAGCACCCGGCCGGGCGGCTCGCCGCCGGTTCCGGCGGCGAGCGCGGCGAGCAGCGCGAGGACGGCGTCCGGCCCCATCCGGTGCCCGTCCAGCACCGGCGCCTTCAGCGGCTCGGCGGCCGCCTCGATGAGGCGGACGGTGCCGGGCGCGCCGCCGCGGCAGGTGGTGTCCACCAGCACGGCGGTCCGGTAGCCGTCGAGCAGCCGGTACGCCAGGTCGACGCCGCGCACGCCGACGTCGACCACGTCGACGCCGTCCGGCAGCGGGTGGGCGGACAGCCGGCGCACGGTCTCGACGCCGAACCCGTCGTCGCCGAGGAAGACGTTGCCCACCCCGGCGACCAGCACCGTGCTCCTCGTCATGGCCCCTCCAGCGGGGTGACCTCGTCCGGCTGGAAGTACCGGAAGCGCCCCTGCGCCCGCCACAGGTCCGCGCCCGGGTCGTCCTCGACGGTGACGGCCAGGTGCACCGAGCCGTCGACGTCGTGCAGCACCGCCTCCACGACGCCGGTCCGCCCGTCCAGGAAGAGGTCCTGGGCGTCGGTGCGCCGCCGGCCGGGCCGCAGCAGCACCCGGCTGCCGGCCCCGACCTCGCGGCCGTCGACCAGCACCCTGTCCCGCTCGGGGTCGACCTGCGGGTCGTCGCCCGGGTCCCACCAGGGCGGCGGCGCGTCGTGATCGTCGCCGGTGACCTCGCGCAGCCCGCGGATGGCGCCGTGCAGACGCTCCAGCACCTCGGGCGGCAGGGAGTCCGCAAGGTCGATGACGGCGCCGGCCCGCTCGTCGGTGCCGCGGGCCTCCCGCTTCTCCTGGTTGGTCAGGGCCGCGGTGCGCAGCGCCAGGATCTCGTCGATCTCGGTGGCGTCGTACAGGGCGCCGGCGCTCTCCGGGGCGATGCGCGGGTGGTCCTCCAGGATGATCGGCGAGGACAGCACCACCTGGCGTCCGCCGTCCGGCCCGGCCAGCACGGGCCAGGTGCGCTCGTTGCGGCACCCTTCGACGGCCGGCCGGGCCCACTCGGGCGGGTCGGTGGCCGACAGGAACCGGCCCTGCTCCAGTCCGAGCAGCAGGTGGGCGGAGACCAGGGAGCGCGGCAGCGCCTCCTCGCGGGTCGCGCTCCGTCGCGGTACCCAGTCGGAGGCGTTCTCCACCTCCACGGTCAGCCGCTGCGCCCGGTACGGGCCGGGCAGTTCCTCGGCCCGCAGCCGCACCAGGCCGTCGACCTGTTCGCGGCGCCGCACCAGCCGTCCGACGGCGGAGCCGTGCTCGCGCAGCAGCTCGGTCTCGCCCAGGCCCGGCAGCCGGAACGCCCGCTGCACCTCCCCGCCTGTCAACTCTTCGACGGGAAGCAGGAGTTCGATCCGCTCCTCGACGCCCTCGTCCCACTCGACGAGCACCCGGTCGGCCAGCTCCAGCCGCTCCACGGGCTCGAACCCGCCGGTGGCGGTGGCCTGTTCGACGGTGCGCCGCCGCACGCGCAGGAAGCGCAGCTCGACCGCCAGCCGGTCATCGGCGCGCGCCTCCATCACGCACTCGGTGCGCTGGTGGGAGTGCTCGCCGCCGTGCGCGGTGTACTCGGGCGGCACCAGGACGCCGAACTGCCAGCGCAGCCGGTTCTTGGCCGCCGAGGCGCGGTACGGGTAGAGCACGTAGCCCTCCAGCAGCACCGCGTCGGCGATCTGCCGGGCGGCCGCGAAGCCGCGTTCGATCGCCTTGGGGAGGCCGCTCACCGGACCTCCTCCTCGATTCCCGCCGTCGCGAGCAGCTCGCGCACCGTCGCCTCCCAGGAGGGCAGGGCCCGCCGGGAGCGGTAGGCCAGCAGGTCGTCCATCACGCCCTCCGGCAGGCGCAGCCAGCCGCAGCCGGGGAAGTGCCGCTCGATCGCCTCCCGCCAGACCCGCACCGGCATCCGGACCCGGGCCTCCCGGTCCCAGGGCACGGGGGTGACGTGGAAGCCGCCGGGGCCGGAGAAGGCGGTGCCGGAGAACAGCAGGAGCAGCGGCACCTCGCCGCCGTCCAGCGCCCGGAAGTAGCGGGCGGAGGCCACCTCCAGGTCGTAGCTGCACGGCACCTCCAGGTCGGCCTCGGTCTCCCCGGTGAAGGCGGGCACCATCAGCGGCACGGTGGCGAGCTGGATCGGGTTGAGCGTGCTCGCCCAGCGCTCCCGCTCCCCGAACAGGTCGCTCAGCCGCCCGCCCTCCGGCTCGCCGTACGACCGGCGGCCCGGTTCGATCCGCAGCTGGCACCGGAGGGCGAGGGCGTGCACCCGGGTGTCGGCCGGTGCCGTGATCCGCAGCCGGAACACCAGCGTCGGCGCGGCCGCGTACGGGTCGGGGCGCACGCCGGTGCAGGCGAAGCCGAGCGCCGTCATGCCGTCACCTCCGCGGGCAGCGGGCGGGCCCGGGCGGCCAGCCGCTCGAAGAACGCGTCGAGTTCGGCCCGCGCCTCGGCGCCGCCGTCGAAGCCGTGCCAGCACCGCCGCAGCCGGCCGACCAGCTCGTAGCAGAGGTCGATCGGCACCAGGAAGCACTCCACGCGCCCTTCCGTGCGGCGCAGCAGCAGCGCCTCCACGTCCGGTTCCAGGGCGGCGGCCAGCCGGCTGCCGCCGAGGGCGCGCTCCCAGGCCTCCTCGTCCAGCTCGCTCTCGGTGGCGCCGGCCGGCCCGGGGTAGAACGCGAGCAGCCGCTCCAGCACGGCGCTGCGGAACAGGAAGGCCGTGCCGACCGGGATCCCCAGCACCGACCAGGCCCGCTCGTCCACGTCGCCGTCCGGGTCGACGAGGCAGCGGTCCGGCACGGCCCGGTAGCGGCCGCCGGCCGCGCCCGGCTGCTGGAACAACAGGCCACAGGCGGTGCAGGCGCAGGCCAGGGCGCGCTCCTCGACGTCCACCAGGTGCCGGTGGCCGGGCGGGAGGTCCCGGCCGCAGAACTCGCAGCGCTCGGGCCGCGGCGGGGCCGGCTCGCGCAGCCGGCGCAGCAGGGCCGTCCCGTCGCGGGAGACCCGCCGGGTGTTCACCGCGCCTCCGCGGGCAGCGGCGGGCGGGTGCCGATCTGGAGCAGCCGCGGGGTCCGCTCCAGTTCCAGCGCCGTCACCTCGGGCGCGTGGCAGGCGAGGGCGGCCTCCACGTCCTGCTCCCCGCAGCCGCAGCCGGAGGCCGTCCGGCGCAGCCGCAGGGTGCCGGTGGCCGGGTCGAAGCCGAGCACCTCGACCCGCTCGGGCAGGGCGGCGAGCGCCCGGTCGATCCGGGCGGCCAGGTCCTCGGGGTGCAGGTCGTGCAGGAGCAGCAGCCCGGCCACCGCCGGGTCGTCCAGCATCCGCTCCAGGGCGGGCGGGGGCAGGGCCGGGACGATCCTGGCCAGGCCCTCGCCGTAGAACTCCATGAGGTCGCGGACGAGCTGCTCGCCCGCCTGCCCGGCTCCGCTGTCGGCGAGGGCGTCCAGGGCCTCCTGGATCCGCAGCCCGGTCTGCTCGGCCGTCATGCGGCGAGCCCGCTCAGGCCGGTGGGCACGTGCATGGTCTGAAGGGTGCGTCCGCCGCCGACGTACATGTGCACGCCGCAGGGCAGGCAGGGGTCGAAGCTGCGCACCGCGCGCATGATGTCGATGCCCTTGAAGTTCTCCGGGGAGTTCTCCTCGAAGATCGGCGTGTTCTGCACCGCGTCCTCGTACGGGCCGGGCGTGCCGTAGCTGTCGCGCACGCTCGCGTTCCACGGGGTGGGCGGGTACGGGTGGTAGTTGGCGATCTTCCCGTCACGGATCACCATGTGGTGCGAGAGCACGCCGCGCACGGCCTCGGTGAAGCCGCAGCCGATCGACTCGTCCGGCACCTCGAAGCGCTCCCAGGTCTGGCTGCGCCCGGCGCGGACCTCGTCGAGAGCCTTCTCGGCGAAGTGCAGGGCGGCGGCGGCCGCGTACGCCTGGAAGTAGGTGCGGGCGCGGTTGCGCTCGATGGCGTTGCTCCACTGCGGGATCTTCCACTCGAAGGTGACCTCGGGCTTGGTCATCGAGCGGGGCAGGTTGATCTGCACGCTGTGGCCGGTGGCCTTGACGTAGCCGATGTCGACCAGCCCGGACAGGGCGGTGGACCACAGGCGCGCGATCGGGCCGCCGCCGGTGTCGAGCGCGAGGTGCTCCGTGCCGTCGAACCAGCGCGGGGACATCACCCAGCTGTACTTGTCGTCGAAGTTCCGCTTCTGCGGGGCGGGGATGGTGTGCTGGTTCCACGGGTGCCGGGGGTCGACGGGGTTGCCCAGCGGGTCGTGGGTGACGAAGAGCTCCTTGCCCTGCCAGTCCTCGTAGTAGGAGCTGCCGAGCAGGATGCGGATGCCGAGGTTGATCCGGGTCAGGTCGTTGGTGACGAGCTTGCCGTCCACGATGACGCCAGGGGTGACGAACATCTTCCGGCCCCAGTCCGTCATGTTGCGGTACGTGAAGTCGCAGTGGTCCGGGTCGTTGAGGCTGCCCCAGCAGCCGAGCAGGACCCGCCGCCGGCCGACCTCCTCGTAGCCGGGCAGGGCCTGGTAGAAGAAGTCGAAGAGGTCGTCGTGCAGCGGCACGACCTTCTTCATGAACTCGACGTAGCGCATCAGCCGGGTCAGGTAGTCGGTGAACAGCTGCACCGTCGCGACCGTGCCGACGCCGCCCGGATAGAGCGTGGAGGGGTGCACGTGGCGGCCCTCCATCAGGCAGAACATCTCCCGGGTGTACCGGCTGACCTGGAGTGCCTCGCGGTAGAACTCGCCCTCGATCGGGTTGAGCGAGCGCATGATGTCGGCGATCGTCCGGTACCCGTGGTCGGCGGCGTGCGGGGCCTCGGTGCGCTCGGCCTGTTCGAGGACGCCCGGGTTGGTCTCGCGGACCATCTTCTCGCAGTAGTCGACCCCGACCAGGTTCTCCTGGAAGATGTTGTGGTCGAACATGTACTCGGCGGCCTCGCCGAGGTTGATGATCCACTCGCCGAGGTGAGGGGGCTTCACACCGTAGGCCATGTTCTGGGTGTAGACCGAACAGGTGGCGTGGTTGTCGCCGCAGATCCCGCAGATCCGGCTGGTGATGAAGTGTGCGTCGCGCGGGTCCTTGCCGCGCATGAAGACGCTGTAGCCGCGGAAGACCGAGGAGGTGCTGTAGCACTCCGCGACCTTCTTCTGCTTGAAGTCGATCTTCGTGTGGATGCCCAGGCTGCCCACGATCCGGGTGATCGGATCCCAGGACATCTCGGTCAGGCCGCTGCCGTCGCCGGCTGCCCTCGTCGGTGTCGCCATCGTGTGTGTCGTGCCCTTCTCTCGTGGCCTTCGGTGCGGATCGGGGAGCGTGGGCGGCGGGCCGCGCACCGGTGGTGCGCGGCCCGCCGCGGTGTCACCAGGGCGGGCGGTACCCGGTGGTCAGGCGGCGGCCGGTGCGGCGCCACTTGGGTTCCTTGTCGACGGTGTGCTGCGTGATCGAGCGCAGCCGGCGGACCAACGACCCGTAGGCGGTGCTGGCGGTCATGGAGACGCGCGAGCCGGGCGGCGGGTCCATGAAGGGCATGAACTTGTCCGGGAAGCCCGGCATGGTGCAGGCGATGCAGATGCCGCCCACGTTCGGACAGCCGCCGACGCCGTTGATCCAGCCGCGTTTGGCGACGTTGCACTTGACGACCGGGCCCCAGCAGCCGAGCCGCACCAGGCACTCCGGCGTGCCGTAGTCGGTGGCGAACTGGCCCTGCTCGTAGTAACCGCCGCGGTCGCAGCCCTCGTGCACGGTGGCGCCGAACAGCCAGGCGGGCCGCAGCTTGTCGTCGAGCGGGATCATCGGCGCGGAGCCCGCCAGCTGGTACAGCAGGTAGGTGAACGTCTCGGCGAAGTTGTCGGGCTGGATCGGGCAGCCCGGGACGCAGACGATCGGCAGCCCCGCCTTGGACTTCCAGTCCCAGCCGAGGTAGTCGGGCACGCCCATCGCGCCGGTCGGGTTGCCGGCCATCGCGTGGATGCCGCCGTACGTGGCGCAGGTGCCGATCGCCACCACGGCGGTCGCCTTGGAGGCGAGCCGGTCCAGCCACTCACTGGTGGTGACGGGCTGCCCGGTGGCGGGGTCGTCGCCGAAGCCGCACCAGTAGCCCTCCTTCTTGATGTTCTCGTTGGGGATGGACCCCTCGACGACCAGGACGAACGGTTCCAGCTCGCCGCGGTCGGCCTTGAAGAACCACTCGACGAAGTTGTCCGCGCCCTGGACCGGGCCGCACTCGAAGTCGATCAGCGGCCAGTGCACCGCGACCTTGGGCAGGCCGGGCAGCGCGCCGGTGACGATCTCCTCGATGCTCGGCTGCATCGCGGCGGTCAGCGAGACGGAGTCGCCGTCACAGCTGAGGCCGGCGTTGATCCAGAGAACGTGCACCACGTCGGTGTCGGTTGCTGCAGCACCCATGAGGATGCCTCCTCGGGGATGGGAGCCGGACGAAATGGCTCGGAGCCAGTCATAGCAACGGTTCGCTCCGGGCGCCGGTCCGCGGACCGGGCCGATGCCCCGGGGAGCGCGAACCCGGCGGGGCCGTTCGGGTCACGTTCGGGAGAGGAGCCCGGCGGGTGCTGGGCGCTTGCGGACGAACGCGGATCGCAGCGCGTGGTACGGCGATTCGGGTGTGAAGAACTGCCCGCGCATCACCGCGAGCTCCTCCTCCCGGTAGGAGGCCAGCGGTCTGGCCCGCTCGTCCGCCCTGCGTGCGGCCTTCTTGGCCGCGATCCGCCCCTGGACGACGGGCGAGGCCGCGAACAGCCCCGCCAGGTGGGCCGCGCTCGGGGCGAACTCCTCCGGTCCGCAGTCGAGCACCCGGTCGACCAGGCCGATCCGCTCGGCGGCGGCCGCGGACACCGGCAGCGCCTGCCCGGTCAGCCGCTCGGCCTCCGCCGCGCCCACCCGGCGCGGGAGGGTGTACGTCCAGTACTCCGACCCGTACAGCCCCATCAGCCGGTAGTGCGGATTGAGGACGGAGCCGGCGCGGCACCACACCTCGTCCGCCGCCCGGGCCAGCATCACGCCTCCGGCGGCCGCGTTCCCCCCGACCGCCGCGACCACCAGGCGGTCGGTCGTCGTCAGGACCGCGGCGACCAGGTCGTCCATCGCGGTGATGTTCGCCCAGGACTCGGCGGCCGGGTCCGGCGCGGCCTCGATGACGTTCAGGTGGATGCCGTTGGAGAAGAAGTCCCGGCCGCAGCCGAGCACCAGCACCGAGGTGGGCCGGCCGAGGGCGAAGCGGTACGCCTCCAGCAGGCGCCGGCAGTGGTCGGAGGACATCGCACCGCCCGGGAAGGAGAAGCACAGGAAGCCCGCCGGGCCGGCCTCGTGGTAGGCGATGTCCGTCCAGCCGGGGTCCACGTCGTCCCCCGGCATCAGCGGCGCCGCCACCTCCGGCAGCGGGGGCAGCAGGGAACCGAGAGCGGTCACCGCCGGGAGCTTGAAGGTCGCGGGCCCGCCGGGGGCGCGCCGCCGCCGCAGTTCCGGGATCCACACCGCACCGTCCGTGGTGGCCCGGCACAGCGCCCCGGCGCGGGTGGCGAGCAGCTCGCCCGGTCGGCCGCGAAGGTGCGGCTCGCGGTGCCCGCCGTGCAGGTACCACTCGCCGCCGCACAGCACGTCGAGCACCCCGGGCTGGGAGTCCGCCGCGCGGAGCTTGCGCAGCACCGTGTCGGTGCGGTCCTTCGCCCAGTCGATCCGGCGCTTCTCCTGTCGCAGCACGGGCCGCTCGCGCACCGTGCCCCACCAGCCGGGGCCGTGCTGCGGCTGCGGCGCGTACGTGCCCGAGGCGAAGCGCTCCACGGCGAGCAGGGCGGCCGACACGGCCGCGTCGGAGACCTCGTTGCGGTACAGGTCGCTCTTGCCGCGCTCGGGCAGTCGGCAGTGCGCCCAGGCCCAGACCGGGCCCGCGTCCATCTCCGCCTCGGCCTGGAGCACCGTCACGCCCCACTCGGTGCGGCCCTCCTGGATCGCCCGGTCGAGGGAGGAGGGCCCCCGGTCGCCCGGCGGGCCGGGGTGGACGATCAGACAGGTGAACTCCGACCAGACGTCCGGCGGGATCGCGGTGCGCAGCATGGGCGCCAGCACCAGGTCCGGCCGCAGGCGGCGCACGGCGGCCCGCAGTTCGCCGTCGTCCCCGGCCACGTGGACGTCGACCGTGTGGTGCCGGTCGCGCAGTTCGGCGTGGAGCCGCTGGCTGAGGCTGTTGAACGCGCTGGCGAGGAGCAGGATCCGCATGTCCGCCTCCG
>NZ_JAFLNG010000309.1 GCF_017427025.1 Streptomyces sp. FH025 | reverse complement strand
CAACGGCTCGACCCCGCAGCGCCTGAGCGACGTGCAGAACGCGTACGACATCATCGCGGTCTCCTTCGCCGACGCCGTGCCGACCCAGACCGGCGCGATCAGCTTCACCCTGGACCCGGGCCTGTCCAAGGCGCTCGGCGGCTACACCGATGCCCAGTTCCGCGCCGACATCAAGGCCAAGCAGGCGGCCGGCAAGAAGGTCATCCTCTCCATCGGCGGCCAGAACGGCGCGATCACCGTCGGCGACGCCACCGCCGGGGCGAACTTCGCCAACAGCGCCTACTCGATCATCAAGGACTACGGCTTCGACGGCATCGACGTCGACCTGGAGAACGGCGTCCAGGCCGTCCCGCTCGGCAACGCGCTGCACTCGCTCCAGGCCAAGGTCGGCCCCGGCTTCGTGCTGACCATGGCGCCCGAGACCATCGGGATGTACAGCACCTCCGGCGCCTACTTCCAGCTGGCGCTGAACACCAAGGACATCCTGACCGTCGTCAACACCCAGTTCTACAACTCGGGCGGCATGAACGGCTGCGACGGCAAGGTCTACAACCAGGGCACCATCGACTTCATCACCTCGCAGGTCTGCACCCACATCCAGGGCGGTCTGCGGCCCGACCAGGTCGGCATCGGCGTCCCCGCCTCCAGCAAGGCGGCCGGCGGCGGCTACGTCGACCCGTCGGTGGTGAACAACGCGCTCAACTGCCTGGCCACCGGCAACAACTGCGGCAGCTTCGTGCCGCCGGCCAAGTGGCCGACCATCCGCGGCGCGATGACCTGGTCGACCAACTGGGACGCCAACAACGGCAACGCGTTCTCCAACACGGTCGGCCCGTTCGTCCACAAGATGCCGTAAGGGCGAACCCGCCAGAGCTCAACTCCCCCGGCGCGCCGCTCCTTGAGGGTGGGGCCTGCGCGCCGGCGGCGGGGCCCGTCGTACCGAACCGGTACGGCGGGCCCTTCCGTCCTCTTCTCCTGTCGAGCTCTCTCCTACCGGGCCAGGAGGGCGGTGAGCGCGCCGAGCAGCAGGAACGGGCCCACCGGAACGTCGAGTCCGCGCACCGGGCGGCGGCGGGCCAGCGCGGCGGCGGCCCGCAGGGTGGCCCAGAGCCCGGCGAGCACCACCGCGACGAACAGCCCGCCGAGCGCCACCGACCAGCCGTACCAGCCGAGCAGCCCGCCCAGGGCGAGCCCGAGCGGGGAGTCACCGGGGCCCAACGCGCCCAGCCAGACGGCCAGTTCGAGCGCGGCACCGATCGCGAGCGCGGCCAGCACGCAGCGCAGCACCACCCCGGGCGGCACGGTCGGCGCCGCCGCCATCAGCAGCCCGGCCACCCCGCCGAGCAGCGGCACGGTCAGCCGGTACGGCAGCCGGCGCACCCGCGCGTCGACGAAGCCGAGCACCACTCCGAGCGCCGCCGCCCAGACCAGAGCCAGGGTCAGGACCAGCAGCCGGTCCGCCGCGTACGCCACCGCGACGGCGACCGCCGCCGCGACCGCCTCCACCGTCCAGGGACCGGCACCCAGCCGCTCCCGGCAGCCCGGGCAGCGCCCGGTCGGCGGCAGCAGGCGCACCCGGCGCCCGCACGACGGACAGGTGTCGCACCAGGGCTCGCCCTCCGGCACCGCGAACCGGGCGATGCGCCCGCGCAACCACGGAGCCGCCAGCAGACCGATCAGCACCGCCGCGACCACGACCGGGACCACCGGCGCACCCCCTCCTCGACCGACGCACCTGCCACATCCTCCCGCGCCGGGCGGTGTGCCGTCCGTCTCCTTTCGCGCGGCTTTCCCGCCACTTTCTCCAGGCCTCGCGGCGGCGCTCCTCGCATACGGGAGAATTCCGGACATTCGGCCACCAGTTCACAAGGCCGCCCGGAGCTCCCGCCTGCCGATCCAAGGGGGGCTGTTCGGGCCCTCGAAGGCACCCCTCCGAAGGCGCACCTGACGGCCCGTCCGTGCCCCTAAAGTAGGCGGACATGCAGGTCATCCAGTCCAGCAAGCTCTCCAACGTCTGCTACGACATCCGCGGCCCGGTGCTGGAGGAGGCGATGCGGCTGGAGGAGCAGGGCCACCGCATCCTCAAGCTCAACACCGGCAACCCGGCCACCTTCGGCTTCGAGGCGCCCCCGGAGATCCTCCAGGACATCCTGCGCAACCTCGCGAACGCGCACGGGTACGGCGACTCCAAGGGCCTGCTCTCCGCCCGCCGCGCGGTGGTCATGCACTACGAGGACCGCGGCCTGCACGGGCTCTCCGTCGACGACGTCTTCCTCGGCAACGGCGTCTCCGAACTGATCCAGCTGGCCATGACCGCGCTGCTGGACGACGGCGACGAGGTCCTCGTTCCGGCGCCGGACTACCCGCTGTGGACGGCCTCGGTCTCACTGGCCGGCGGCACCGCGGTGCACTACCGCTGCGACGAGCAGTCCGAGTGGTACCCGGACCTCGCCGACATCGAGGCCAAGGTCACCGACCGCACCAGGGCCATCGTGGTGATCAACCCGAACAACCCCACCGGCGCGGTCTACCCGCGCGAGGTGCTGGAGGGCATCGTCGGGATCGCCCGCCGGCACGGGCTGGTGGTCTACGCGGACGAGATCTACGACAAGATCCTCTACGACGACGCCGAGCACATCCCGCTGGCCACCCTGGCGCCGGACCTCTTCTGCGTCACCTTCAACGGCCTGTCCAAGGCCTACCGGGTCGCGGGCTTCCGCTCCGGCTGGATGGTCCTCTCCGGCGACCGGCACCGCGCCCGCAGCTACATCGAGGGCCTGACCGTGCTCGCCTCGATGCGGTTGTGCGCCAACATGCCCGCCCAGCACGCGGTGGCCGCGGCGCTCGGCGGCCGGCAGTCGATCCGCGACCTGATCCTGCCCGGCGGCCGGCTGCTGGCCTCGCGGGACGCCGCGTACGAGATGCTGAACCGGATCCCCGGGGTCAGCTGCGTCAAGCCCAGGGGCGCGCTCTACGCCTTCCCCCGGCTGGACCCGAAGGTCTACAAGATCAAGGACGACGCCCAGATGGTGCTGGACCTGCTGCGCTCCCAGCGGATCCTGCTGGTCCAGGGCACCGGCTTCAACTGGCCCGAGCCGGACCACTT
This sequence comes from Streptomyces sp. FH025, assembly GCF_017427025.1. Classification (GTDB taxonomy): domain Bacteria; phylum Actinomycetota; class Actinomycetes; order Streptomycetales; family Streptomycetaceae; genus Kitasatospora. Next base: position 5,692 of record NZ_JAFLNG010000309.1, on the reverse strand, counting down.
CCGGCTGGTCACCCTGCCCCGGCCGGAGGAGATCACCGACGCGGTGACCAGGATCGGCGACTTCCTCAGCGGCTACGCGCAGCCGTAGGCCGTCGACGGTCCGCGGCGCCGGCCCGGAAGGCGGCGCCGACCCGGAAAGCGGCGCCGGCCCGGAAAGCGGCGCCGGCCCGGAAAGCACTACGGCCGGAGTCCCGGCCGGGCGGTCTCCTTGGTCGGGGAAAGACCGTCCGGCGGAACTCCGGCCGTCCTGTCACTCGGCGGGTGCGCGGTTCGTGCCGCGCGCCCGCCTCTCGCTCGGCTGAGGCTCAGGCTCAGCCGAGGCGCGCGACCAGGTTCCGGTACTCGTCCCACAGCTCCTTCGGGGTGTGGTCGCCGAAGGTCTCCAGGTGGGCCGGCACCAGCGCGGCCTCCTGGCGCCAGATGTCGGCGTCCACGGTGAAGAGCAGGTCGAGGTCCTCCTCGGACAGCTTCAGGTCGCCGAGGTCGAAGCCGCCGACCGTCGGCAGCACGCCGATCGGGGTCTCGACGCCCTCGCCGGTGCCCTCCAGGCGCTCGACGATCCACTTGAGCACGCGGCTGTTCTCGCCGTAGCCGGGCCAGACGAACTTGCCCTCGGCGTTCTTGCGGAACCAGTTGACGTAGTAGATCTTCGGCAGCTTGGCAGCGTCCGCCTGGGCGCCGACCTTCAGCCAGTGGGCGAAGTAGTCGCCCATGTTGTAGCCGCAGAACGGCAGCATCGCGAACGGGTCGCGGCGCAGCTCGCCGACGGTGCCCTCGGCGGCGGCGGTCTTCTCGGAGGCGATGTTGGCGCCGAGGAAGACGCCGTGCTGCCAGTCGAAGGACTCCGTGACCAGCGGGACGGCGGTGGCGCGGCGGCCGCCGAACAGGATCGCCGAGATCGGCACGCCCGCCTGGTCCTCCCACTCGGGGGCGATGGTCGGGCACTGCGCGGCCGGGACGGCGAAGCGGGCGTTCGGGTGGGCGGCCGGGGTGCCGGACTCGGGGGTCCAGTCGTTGCCGCGCCAGTCGATCAGGTGCGCCGGGGGCTCCTCGGTCAGGCCCTCCCACCACACGTCGCCGTCGTCGGTGAGGGCGACGTTGGTGAAGACGGTGTTGCCCCAGAGGGTGTCGATGGCGTTGGCGTTGGTGTCCACGCCGGTGCCGGGGGCGACGCCGAAGAAGCCGGCCTCGGGGTTGATGGCGTACAGGCGGCCGTCCGCGCCGAAGCGCATCCAGGCGATGTCGTCGCCGATCGTCTCGACCTTCCAGCCCGGGACGGTCGGCTGGAGCATGGCCAGGTTGGTCTTGCCGCAGGCCGAGGGGAAGGCGGCGGCGACGTACTTGGCCTCGCCGGACGGCGGGGTGAGCTTCAGGATCAGCATGTGCTCGGCCAGCCAGCCCTCGTCGCGGGCCATGGTCGAGGCGATGCGCAGCGCGTAGCACTTCTTGCCGAGCAGGGCGTTGCCGCCGTAGCCGGAGCCGAAGGACCAGATCTCCTTGGTCTCCGGGAAGTGCGAGATGTACTTGGTGCTGTTGCACGGCCACGGCACGTCCGCCTGGCCCTCGGCCAGCGGGGCGCCGACGGTGTGCACGGCCTTGACGAAGTCCCCGTCCTCGCCGAGCTGGTCGAGCACGGCCTGGCCCATGCGGGTCATCACGCGCATCGACACGGCGACGTAGGCGGAGTCGGTGATCTCGACGCCGTACGCGGCCAGCGGGGAGCCGACCGGGCCCATGGAGAAGGGCACGACGTACATGGTGCGGCCCTTCATCGCGCCGCGGAACAGGCCCTGCTCGCCGGTGAAGATCTCCCGCATCTCGGCGGGGGCCTTCCAGTGGTTGGTCGGGCCGGCGTCCTCCTCCTGCTCGGAGCAGATGAAGGTGCGGTCCTCCACGCGCGCCACGTCCGAGGGGTCCGAGGCGGCGTAGTAGGAGTTGGGGCGCTTCTCCTCGTTGAGCTTCTTGAAGGTGCCCTGAGCCACCAGCAGGTCCGCGAGGCGCTGGTACTCCTCGTCGGAGCCGTCGCACCACTCGATGCGGTCCGGCTGGGTGAGCTCGGCGATCTCGCTCACCCAAGCGAGCAGCTGCTTGTGGCGGGTGGGCGCGGATGCGCTGAGAGCAGAGATCTCGTACGACACGATCGCTCCGTTTCACGCCGTCTCGGCGAAGAGAAGGCGTCGCGGGGGTCTGAGGGTGCTTGCAGCGTAGCTCCGGGTGCTGGGCACGAATGCGGCGAAGCGGCGAAATTGACGCACCTTTTACTACGCCCAGTATGATTACTCACGAGTAACAAGACGATGGTGCGCCACCGGGAGTGGGCGGGGCCACACTCCAATTACTCCAAAACGTCCAAGAGTGATGATCACCACTTCCTACGCGCCAGTAACCTACGGATCCGTAGGTAGCCGGTAGCATGCTGCGCATGACTGCTGCTGCGCTCGCGAAGAGTGCGCTCATGGAGAGCAAGCCGAAGTGGCGGGGCTGGCTGCACGCCGGGATGTTCCCCGCCACGGTCGCCGCCGGGATCGTGCTGATCTGTCTGGCGGACTCCACATCCGCCAAGATCGCCTGCGCGATCTACTCGGTCAGCGCGTGGCTGCTGTTCGGCGTCAGCGCGGTGTACCACCGCTTCGACTGGGGCCCGCGCGGGGACGCCGTGCTGCGCCGGCTGGACCACGCGAACATCTTCCTGATCATCGCGGGCACCTACACCCCGTTCACCATGCTGCTGCTCAAGGGTGCCGACCGGCAGCTGCTGCTCTGGGTGGCCTGGGGCGGCGCGCTCGCCGGGATCGCGTTCCGGGTGTTCTGGGTCGGCGCGCCGCGTTGGCTGTACACCCCCGTGTACATAGCGCTGGGCTGGGCCGCCGCCTTCTTCCTGCCGGACTTCCTGCGCGCCGGCGGAGTCGCCGTGCTGGTGCTGATGATCGTCGGCGGGGTGCTCTACAGCATCGGCGGCGTGGTGTACGGCCTCAAGCGGCCCAACCCCTCACCGCGCTGGTTCGGCTTCCACGAGGTGTTCCACGCCTTCACCCTCGGGGCCTTCATCGTCCAGTACGTCGGCGTCTCACTGGTGGCGTACAGCACGGCCGGCTGAACCCGGCGCGCTCCGACGGGCGGCCGTCCGGTCCACGGGCCGGGCCGCCGCCCGTTCCGCCGTCCAGGGCCGCTCGTACGGAGCCCGGCCCTGCGGGCGGTGCGGGTACGGCGGGCGGTCGGCGGCTTCGGGCTCCGCCTCCCGGGCCGACTTCGGCTCCGGCTCCCGCGTGGACTCCGCCGACTCCTGTGTGGACTCCGCCGACTCCGGCCTGGCTTCGGGGCGCGCCTGCCGCGCGGCCGGGGCACCGCCCCCGCGCGCCTGCCGGGCGTCCAGCGCCTCACGGGCCCGGCGGCAGCGCTCGCAGTGCGCCGCGTCCGGAATGCCCCGTCGGCGGTGCCCGGCCGGGGAGGGTTGCTGGTGCAGCGCGCGCCAACGGCGGCCGACGTACACCATGAGCAGCAGCACCTCGACCCCGGCCACCGCGAGGACCAGCGGGGCTCCGTTGATCAGATAGGCCGCGACCACGGCCAACGCGGAGGCCACCACCACGGCCGCACCCCACACCTGGGTGCTCGCCTGCCTGTCGTCACTGTCGGCCATCTGGGCTCCCCTCTTTCCGGCGCCGGGCTCGTGGTCGGCTCCTGCCGCCCCACCCCTTCTCCGCTCTCGGCACGCGTCGGTCAGCACTGACCGATTGCCACATCGTATCTACCCTCCGTCACCCGGAGTGACCCCGAAGCGGCGAACGACAGATCAACGTTGCGTCAATTCCCTGTGCGGAAGCTCCACTTCCAGGACACATCGCGGAGCGCGCCCGGATGGTCACCCATCATCGCACCGGCGGTGGGCGTCCGGCCGACGAACATCCGGCCTCGGCGGTGAGAACGGGTGAACGCCCGGCGGGGCCCGGTCCGCTCTGTTGAGCGGACCGGGCCCCGCCGGTTGTCCACGGATGTCCGCGGGTGTCAGGTGGTACTCCTCCTGCGCCGCCACACCGCGCCCGCGCCCACCAGCGCGGTGACGCCCAGGGCCGCGCCCGCCGTCACGGCCGGCAGCGCCGATCCACCGCCCGGCGCGGGCTCGGCGGCGGCGTCCAGCCGGTAGCCGCCGCCCTCGCCCGCCCGGTCGTACGCCGAGCCGGGCAGCTTGTCGCCGTACCGCTGGTGCACCAGCCGCTGGTACGCGGCCAGCGGCACCCCGCCCGCGCCCACCGAGCGCCGGGCCTCCTCGTCCAGCGGCAGCACCCGGCCGTCGCGCAGCACGTACCAGGCGTTGACCTGCGGCTCTCGGAAGGCGGTGCCGCCGCCGCTGTCCGCCGCCTTCGCCGCGTAGTCGCTCTCGTCTCCGCCGGAGGCGATGTTGACGACCCTCCAGGCGTCGCCCTGGCGGACCGTCCAGACCGAGGCGGTCTGCCCGTCCGCCGCGACCACCTTGCTCGCCGTGAACTCGGCCTTCGCCACCGGTGCACCCGGGGTACCGGCCACGAAGCCGGCGTCCAGGGTGTACACGGGCACGGTGTCCCCGGCCAGTCGGGGTGCGGCCGCGCTCGCCGCCCTCGCCTCGTCGGCGGCGCCGATGGTCAGCTGCTTGGTCGGGGGGACGCCCTTGCGGGCGAAGAAGTGGCCCACCCGGTCGAGCACCGCCGGGTCCTGGACCGCGCCGCGGGCCTGGGCCAGGTCGGCGGCGGCCACCGGTTCAGGGGCGCCGGCCGGGGTGTCGGCCCGGGCGGCCGGGGAGAGCGCCAGCGCGAGGCCGGCGGCGAGCAGGGCGGTGACGGCGGCCCGACGGGCCTTGCTGAGCTCGGTCATGGTCGCCCCTCACGCGCCGATCCGGTACAGGGAGTGGGTCCACGAGAACGTGCCGTTGTTCACGTAGTACCCGTAATCCGCCCAGTTGTAGCGGTAGTTGGACGGCCACGGGTCGCCCCAGTAGACCCAGTTGCTGCCGGTGTCGTAGCCGTACAGGACGTGCATGTGCCCGCCGCCCGAACTCCACTGGATGCGTGTCTCGATCGGCCGGTCGGCGTTCACCTCGGACTGCACGGTGCCGTAGTTCAGGTACCCGCTGACGTACGAACCCGGGTTGATGCCGACCCAGCTCAGCCCGTTCTGCACATCGGCCAGCGTGGCCTGGCTGTTGGGGCAGGACGAGTTCAGCGAGCGGCCGAACGAGGCGTTGCAGAACTGGTTCTGGCTGTAGTTGTAGCCGAACCAGGTGGCGATGGTGTTCCCGCTCGCCGCCCAGCACCAGTTGCTCTGCTGTTGCTGCTGCATGGTGATGTTGAGCTTCTTGTACGTGCCGGCCAGATCGGCCGTGCTGCCGGGCACGGCGGCCCGGCTGATCCGGTGTTGCGCCCGGTCCTGGGCCGGGTTCTGGGCCGGGTTCTGGGCCGGGGCCGCGATCGCGGGTGCGGCCACCGCAGCGGTGAGCGCCGGGCCCAGCACACCGAGGGCCAGCAGTGAGACCGCGCGGCGCAGCCGTATCCGTGGAACTGGCATGGCGGAATGCCTCCTTGCACGAGTGGAGCGAGGTGCTGTGTGGGGGCGCGGTCCGGATCGCGCCCCGAGCATCGCGCCGTTGTCGGAGGCTGGTCAACTGCCGTCGGAGCGGCCCGGATCGAGGTGTGAACGGGCGGGCGCGGATGTGAACGGT
>NZ_JAFLNG010000308.1 GCF_017427025.1 Streptomyces sp. FH025 | reverse complement strand
AGCGGCGTTCGTACCGGCCGTCCGTCAGACGTTGAACCCCAGCGCGCGGAGCTGCTCGCGGCCGTCGTCCGTGATCTTGTCGGGGCCCCACGGCGGCATCCAGACCCAGTTGATGCGCAGGTCCTGCACCAGGCCGTCGGTGGCGGTCTTGGCCTGGTCCTCGATGACGTCGGTCAGCGGGCAGGCCGCCGAGGTGAGCGTCATGTCGATGGTGGCCACGTCGGACTCGTCGATGTGGATGCCGTAGATCAGGCCCAGGTTGACGACGTCGATGCCCAGTTCGGGGTCGACGACGTCCATCAGGGCCTCGGTCAGGTCCTCGACCGAAACGGTGCCGGCGGTGGTGCCGACGATCACGCCGTTCGGCTGCTCCTCCACAGCGGAGGCCGTGGCGTCGGCGGCGGTGGCGGTTTCGTCACTCATGGTCTGTCCTCCTCTGCGGGATCAGTCGTTCACTGCGGGGTGCTGGGCGAGCGCCTGGGCGGTGGCGTCCTTCCAGGCCATCCAGCTGAGCAGGGCGCACTTGACCCGGGCCGGGTACTTGGAGACGCCGGCGAACGCGACCGCGTCCTCCAGCACCTCCTCGTCGCCCTCGCCCTGGCCCTTGCTCTGCATGAGCTCCAGGAAGGCCTCCTGGACCGCCTGCGCCTCGCCCACGGTCTTGCCGACTACCAGGTCGTTCAGCACCGAGGCGCTGGCCTGGCTGATCGAACAGCCCTGGGACTCGTACGAGACGTCGGTGACCTTCGCGCCGTCGAGCTTCACCCGCAGGGTGATCTCGTCGCCGCACGTCGGGTTGACGTGGTGCACCTCGGCGTCGCCGTCCCGCAGACCCTTGCCGTGCGGGTTGCGGTAGTGGTCCAGGATGATGTCCTGGTACATCGAGTCGAGCTTCATGTCCTGGCGCGTCCCGTCAGCCGAAGAAGTTCCGGACGTGGTGCAGGCCGTCGATCAGCGCGTCGACCTCGCCCGGCGTCGAGTACAGGTAGAACGACGCCCGCGTGGTCGCCGGAATTCCGTACCGCAGGCAGACCGGCCGCGCGCAGTGGTGGCCGACGCGCACGGCGATGCCCTGCTCGTCCAGCACCTGGCCCACGTCGTGCGGGTGGATGTCACCGAGGGTGAAGGAGATCGCGGCGCCGCGGTTCACGGCCGTGCGCGGGCCGATGATCCGCAGGTCCGGGACCTCCAGCAGGCGCTCCACCGCGTACTCGGTGATCGCGTGCTCGTGCGCCTCGATCTTCTCCATGCCGATGGCCGACAGGTAGTCGATGGCCGCGCCGAGCCCGACCGCCTGGGCGATCGGCGGGGTGCCGGCCTCGAACTTGTGCGGCGCCGGGGCGTAGGTGGAGGAGCCCATCGTGACGGTCTCGATCATCTCGCCGCCGCCGAGGAACGGCGGGAGGTCCTCCAGCAGCTCCTGACGGCCCCAGAGCACGCCGATGCCGGTCGGGGCCAGCATCTTGTGGCCGGTGAAGGCGACGAAGTCGGCCTCCAGCGCCTGCACGTCCAGCACCATGTGCGGAGCGGCCTGCGAGGCGTCGATCACGACCAGCGCGCCGACCGACTGGGCCTTGCGGACGATCACCTCGACCGGGTTGATCGTGCCCAGCAGGTTGGAGACCAGGGTGAAGGAGACCACCTTGGTCTTCTCGGTGATCAGCTCGTCGATGTTCGACAGGTCGAGCCGGCCCTCGTCGGTGAGCCCGAACCACTTGAGCTTCGCGCCGGTGCGCTGCGACAGCAGCTGCCACGGGACGATGTTGGAGTGGTGCTCCATCTCCGTGATGACGATCTCGGAGTCGGCGTCGACGCGGTAGGGCTCGTCGGCCCAACCGAGCATGTTGGCCACGAGGTTGAGCGACTCCGAGGCGTTCTTGGTGAAGATCACCTCGTTGCGGCTCGGCGCGTTGATGAACGCGGCGACCTTGTCCCGGGCGCCCTCGTACATCGCCGTGGCCTCCTCGGCGAGCACGTGCACGCCGCGGTGGACGTTGGCGTTGTGCCGCTCGTAGTAGGCGTTGAGCGCCTCCAGCACCTGGCGCGGCTTCTGCGAGGTGGCCGCGTTGTCCAGGTAGACCAGCGGCTTCTCGTCGTGCAGCACCCGCTGCAGGACCGGGAAGTCCTTGCGGATCGCGTCGGTGTCGAGAAGACCGGTGAGCGTATGCGTCACTCGGACGCGCCCCCCTTCACGTACGCCTCGTAGCCCTCGTTCTCCAGCTTGTCGGCGAGCTCGGCACCGCCGGACTCGACGATGCGGCCGCCCGCGAAGACGTGGACGTAGTCGGGCTGGATGTACCGCAGGATGCGGGTGTAGTGGGTGACCAGCAGGGTGCCGACCTCGCCGGTCGAGCGGACCCGGTTGATGCCCTCGGAGACGATCCGCAGCGCGTCGACGTCCAGGCCGGAGTCGGTCTCGTCGAGGATCGCGATCTTCGGCTTGAGCAGCTCCAGCTGGAGGATCTCGTGGCGCTTCTTCTCACCGCCGGAGAAGCCCTCGTTGACGTTGCGCTCGGCGAACGCCGGGTCCATCTGCAGGGCGGCCATCGCCTCCTTGACCTCCTTGACCCACAGCCGCAGCTTGGGGGCCTCGCCGCGGACGGCGGTGGCGGCGGTGCGCAGGAAGTTGCTGACGGAGACGCCCGGGACCTCGACCGGGTACTGCATGGCCAGGAAGACGCCGGCCTTGGCGCGCTCGTCGACGGACATCTCCAGGACGTCCTCGCCGTCCAGCAGCACCGAGCCGCCGGTCACGGTGTACTTCGGGTGGCCGGCCAGCGAGTAGGCCAGGGTGGACTTGCCGGAGCCGTTCGGGCCCATGATGGCGTGGGTCTCGCCCTGCTTCACGGTCAGGTCGACGCCCTTCAGGATCTCGCGCGGGCCGTTCTCGGCCTCGACGGAGACGTGCAGGTCGCGGATTTCAAGGGTTGCCATGTGTACTCAGGACTCCTGGTTGACGGAGACGAGCACATCGTCCCCTTCGATCTTTACGGGGTAGACAGCGACCGGCTTGGTGGCGGGCAGGCCGGAGGGCTTGCCGGTGCGCAGGTCGAAGCTGGAGCCGTGCAGCCAGCACTCGATCATGCAGTCCTCGACCTCGCCCTCGGAGAGCGAGACGTTCGCGTGCGAGCAGATGTCGTTGATCGCGAACACCCCCTCGTCGGTGCGGACGATGGAGACCGGCACGCCGTTGAGGTCCACGCGCTTGGGCACGTCCTCCTGGAGGTCGCTCAGCGCGCAGGCACGGAGGAAGCTCATCGGGATCAGACCGCCGATTCCAGCTCGGCCTCGATCTTCTCCATGAGCTGCTCCTGCACCTCGGCCACGCCGATCTGCTGGAGCAGCTCGGCGAAGAAGCCGCGGACCACCAGGCGGCGGGCCTCGTCGGCCGGGATGCCGCGCGCCATCAGGTAGAACAGCTGCTCGTCGTCGAAGCGGCCGGTCGCCGAGGCGTGGCCGGCGCCGACGATCTCGCCGGTCTCGATCTCCAGGTTCGGGATCGAGTCGACCCGGGCGCCGTCGGTGAGCACCAGGTTCCGGTTGAGCTCGTAGGTGTCGGTGCCGAGCGCGGCGGCGCGGATCAGCACGTCGCCGACCCAGACCGCGTGCGCGTCCTGGCCCTGCAGCGCGCCCTTGTACGCCACGTTCGACCGGCAGTGCGGCGTGTCGTGGTCGATGATCAGGCGGTGCTCCAGGTGCTGGCCGGCGTCGGCGAAGTACAGGCCGAACAGGTCGGCCTCGCCGCCGGGGCCGGCGTAGTTGACCCGCGGGTGCAGGCGGACCAGGTCGCCGCCGAAGGTGACGACCACGGACTTGTACGAGGCGTCCCGGCCGACCAGCGCGTTGTGCTGCGCGGCGTGGACGGCGTCCCGGTCCCAGTCCTGGACGGAGACGAAGGTGAGCTTGGCGCCGTCGCCGACCAGCAGCTCGACGTTGGCGGCCCGGGTGCCGGTGCCGGTGTGGTTGAGCACCACGACGGCCTCGGCGAACGGCTTGACGTCGATCACCACGTGGGCGAAGCGGACCCCGCCCTCGGCGCGCACGTCGATCTTGACCGGCTCGGTCAGCACCGCGTCCTGCGGGACGGTGACCACCAGGGCCTGCTCGAAGGCGCTGAAGGCCTGCGCGGCGACCCGGTCGACCGGCGTGCCGGCCTTGCCCAGGCGGGCGTCGTCCCGGCCGACGGTCTCGGCGGTGACGCCGTCCGGCAGCGTGAACTCGACCTTGTCCTCGCCGCGTTCGGCCTGGGCGGCGGTCCCGTCGTGCAGCCCGCCGAGGCGGTGCAGCGGGGTGAACCGCCAGTCCTCCTCACGGCCGTGCGGCACCGGGAAGTCGTTCACGTCGTAGGAGGGCTTGACCGCGACGCGCGCGTCGATCGGCTGCTGGACCGTGGCCCGGCCGGTGCCGGGGCCGGCGAGCTGCGCGCCCGCGCCGGCGGTGCCGACCTCGATCGAACCGGCGGTGGTCGAGCCGGTGGGGGTGTTGACGTCAGCCATGGCTGTTCGTTGTGCTCTCTTCCTCAAAAGTCGGACGGGATCGCGTGCGGCTGGACGTCAGCCGACCGCGCCCTCCATCTGCAGCTCGATCAGCCGGTTGAGCTCCAGCGCGTACTCCATCGGCAGCTCACGCGCGATCGGCTCGACGAAGCCGCGGACGATCATCGCCATCGCCTCGGTCTCGGTCAGGCCGCGGCTCATCAGGTAGAACAGCTGGTCCTCGCTGACCTTGGAGACGGTCGCCTCGTGGCCCATGGACACGTCGTCCTCGCGGACGTCCACGTACGGGTAGGTGTCCGAGCGGGAGATGGTGTCGACCAGCAGCGCGTCGCACAGCACGTTGGACTTGGCGCCGTGCGAGCCCTCGCCGATCTCGATCAGACCGCGGTAGGACGTCCGGCCGCCGCCGCGCGCCACCGACTTGGAGACGATGTGCGAGGAGGTGTTCGGCGCCATGTGCACCATCTTGGCGCCGGCGTCCTGGTGCTGGCCCTCGCCCGCGAAGGCGATCGACAGGGTCTCGCCCTTGGCGTGCTCGCCCATCAGGTAGACGGCCGGGTACTTCATGGTGACCTTGGAACCGATGTTGCCGTCGACCCACTCCATGGTCGCGCCCTCGTACGCCACGGCGCGCTTGGTGACCAGGTTGTAGACGTTGTTCGACCAGTTCTGGATGGTCGTGTAGCGGCAGCGGCCGCCCTTCTTGACGATGATCTCCACGACCGCCGAGTGCAGCGAGTCGGAGGAGTAGATCGGCGCGGTGCAGCCCTCGACGTAGTGGACGTAGGCGTCCTCGTCGACGATGATCAGCGTCCGCTCGAACTGGCCCATGTTCTCGGTGTTGATCCGGAAGTAGGCCTGGAGCGGGATGTCGACGTGCACGCCCTTCGGCACGTAGATGAACGAGCCGCCGGACCACACCGCGGTGTTCAGCGCGGCGAACTTGTTGTCGCCGGCCGGGATGACGGTGCCGAAGTACTCCTTGAAGATCTCCGGGTGCTCGCGCAGCGCGGTGTCGGTGTCCAGGAAGATGACGCCCTGCTCCTCCAGGTCCTCGCGGATCTGGTGGTAGACGACCTCGGACTCGTACTGCGCGGCGACACCGGCGACCAGGCGCTGCTTCTCCGCCTCCGGGATGCCCAGCTTGTCGTAGGTGGCCTTGATGTCCGAGGGCAGGTCCTCCCAGGACTCGGCCTGCTTCTCGGTGGAGCGGACGAAGTACTTGATGTTGTCGAAGTCGATGCCGGAGAGGTCCGAGCCCCAGGTCGGCATGGGCTTCTTGCCGAACAGCTTCAGGCCCTTGAGACGCAGGTTGAGCATCCACTCGGACTCGTTCTTCTTCGCCGAGATGTCGCGGACGACGTCCTCGCTGAGCCCGCGCTTGGCCGCGGCACCGGCGACGTCCGGGTCGGCCCAGCCGTACTCGTAGTTGCCCAGGCCCTCGAGCTCCGGGTGCGAAACGGTGTCAGTCATGCGAGCTTCCTAACGCGCGGACGCAGAATCTTCGGTGGACGTACCGGCAGTCGGCACTGCATCGGAGCCGTGACCCGCAGGGCGCCGGTCGGGCGACGATGCGGCACCGGGTGCCGGCACATAGGTGGTGCAGACCCCGTCGCCGTGGGCGATGGTGGCCAGCCGTTGCACATGGGTGCCCAGGAGCTGGGAGAAGACCTCGGTCTCCGCCTCGCAGAGCTGCGGGAACTGCTCGGCGATGTGCGCGACCGGGCAGTGGTGCTGGCAGAGCTGGGCGCCCGCCGGGGCCTTGGCCGCGGCCGACGGGACACGCCGCACCGTGGCAGCGTACCCGTCCGCGCTCAGCGCCTGGGCCAGGGCCTCCGGGCGCTCCTGCGCCTCGGCCCGGCGCAGGGCTTCCAGGTACTTCTCGCCCTGCTTGCCGAAGCGGGCGCGGGCGAAGGCGGCGACCGCCTCCTCGCCCGCCTTGCCGCCGCCCACCGAGTCCGAGATCCAGCGCAGCGCGTCGGCCGCGAGCTGGTCGTACGCCTGGTAGAAGGCGTCCCGGCCGGCGTCGGTGAGGGCGAACACCTTGGCCGGACGGCCTCGGCCGCGGCTGCCGTAGACCCGCTGCTCGCGGGACTCGACCAGACCGGTGGCGGCCAGTCCGTCGAGGTGGCGGCGGACGGCGGCGGCGGTGAGACCGAGCCGGCTCGCCAGGTCGGCGGCGGAGGAGGGGCCGTGGTCCAGGATCGACCGGGCGACCCGGTCGCGGGTGGCCCGGTGGCCGTCCAGCAGCACCTCGGCCGCCGTCACGGGCACGTCGCAGTCGGGGGCCGACTCGGCCTCCCGCTGCTGGGCGTGCTCGCGCATGTTTTTCACAACACCAGTGTTGCGTAATTACTTCCGCCGGGACAAGCCGTGACCCAGGCCTCACTCGTGTCATCTGTCACGCAGGCAAGCCTTACCTGGCCTGCCGGAACGATCGACGAGGCGGCGTCGGGCCACCCCGTGAGGCACTCTTACACTCGCCGGTATGCACTCCGAACCCGCGGTCCAGATCGCCGGGCTGGTCAAGCGCTACGACGACAAGGTCGCGGTGGACGGCCTCGACCTGACCATCGCCGCCGGCGCGATCACCGCCGTCCTCGGCCCCAACGGCGCCGGCAAGACCACCACCATCGAGACCTGCGAGGGCTACCGCCGCCCCGACGCCGGCACCGTCCGCGTCCTCGGCCTCGACCCGGTCGCCCAGAACGCCGCGCTGCGGCCCCGGATCGGCGTGATGCTCCAGTCCGGCGGCGTGTACGCGGGCGCGCGCGCCGTCGAGATGCTGCGGCACACCGCCAAGCTGCACGCCCACCCGCTGGACGTGGACGCCCTGGTCGAGCGCCTCGGCCTCGGCTCCTGCGGCCGCACCACCTACCGCCGGCTGTCCGGCGGCCAGCAGCAGCGGCTCGCCCTGGCGATGGCCGTGGTCGGCCGCCCCGAGCTGGTCTTCCTGGACGAGCCCACCGCCGGCCTCGACCCGCAGGCCCGCCGCGCCACCTGGGAGCTGGTCCGCGACCTGCGCCGGGACGGCGTCACCGTGGTGGTCACCACCCACCACATGGACGAGGCCGAGCAGCTCGCCGACCGCGTCGCCATCGTCGACCGCGGCAAGGTGATCGCCGACGGCACCACCGAGGAGCTGTGCCGCGGCGGCGCCGAGGACACCCTGCGCTTCGACGGCCCGCCCGGGCTCGACCTCGGCCCGCTGGTCAAGGAGCTGCCCGCGGGCGCCACCGCCGTCGAGACCGCCCCCGGCAGCTACCGCGTCGAGGCGCCCGTCGACCCCGCGCTGCTGGCCACCGTCACCGGCTGGTGCGCGGCCTCCGGCATCCTGCCCGAACGGCTGGCCGTCCAGCGCCGCAGCCTCGAAGACGTCTTCCTCGACCTGACCGGACGGGAGCTCCGTTCATGACTTCCACGGACTACTCCCCCGCGCCGGGAGCGGCCCCCGTCGGCCGGATGCTGCTGGCCCAGACCGCCTTCGAGACCAGGATGCTGCTGCGCAACGGTGAGCAGCTGCTGCTCACCGTGGTCATCCCGACCGTGCTGCTGGTGCTGTTCTCCGCCGTCGACATCGTCGCCGTGGAGGGCCCCGGCAAGCGGGTCGACTTCCTGGCGCCCGGCCTGCTCGCGCTGGCCGTGATGTCCACCGCGTTCACCGGGCAGGCCATCGCCACCGGCTTCGAGCGCCGCTACGGCGTGCTCAAGCGGCTGGGCGCCAGCCCGCTGCCGCGCTGGGCGCTGCTGACCGCCAAGACCGGCTGCGTGCTGGTCACCGAGGCGCTGCAGGTCGCGCTGCTGTCGGTGATCGCGCTGGCGCTCGGCTGGTCCCCGCAGGGCAACCCGTTCGCCGTCGTCGCGCTGCTGGTGCTCGGCACCGCCGCCTTCTCCGGCCTCGGCCTGCTGATGGCCGGCACCCTGAAGGCCGAGGCGACGCTGGCCGCCGCCAACCTGGTGTTCATCCTGCTGCTGCTCGCGGGCGGGGTGATCGTGCCGCTGAGCAAGTTCCCCGACGCCGTACGGTCGGTCCTGGAGCTGCTGCCGATCTCGGCGCTCTCGGACGGCCTGCGGTCGGTGCTCCAGCACGGCGCCGGGGTGCCGTGGTCGGACCTCGGCATCCTGGCCGGCTGGGCCGTCCTCGGCCTGGCCGCGGCCGCCCGGTTCTTCCGCTGGGAGTGACCACCGGAAGCAGCCGCCGGGAGTAACCCCCACCGACAACGCGCGACGCCCACCGGCCACTTGAGGCCGGTGGGCGTCGCGCGTTTCAGCCGACGGTGCGTCAGCCCTGGCTGCCGCCACGGCGCCTGCGGGCGAGCAG
>NZ_JAFLNG010000307.1 GCF_017427025.1 Streptomyces sp. FH025 | reverse complement strand
GCGCTACTTCTTCGGCTTCCAGGCCGGGCTGGTGGCGATCGCCTTCAGCTGGTCCAGGGTGAGCAGCTGCTTGCCGTTCGGGTCCAGGGAGACGTAGACGCGCAGGTCGCCCCGGAGGACGTCCGCGGCCGGCTGGCCCTTCGTGTGCGCCGTGCCCGGGCCGTAGACCATGAGCTTCCCCCCGTCGGGCAGGACGGTCGCGTCCTGGAACATCTTCTCCGTCTGGTCGCCCGGCTCCAGCACCAGCTTCTGCACCCGCAGGAACACCAGCCCGGTGGCACCGCCCTGGGCGATCCTGACGTTCGCGATGACCTCGTCGCCGTCGATACCGGTGATCGTCACCCCGGCGGGCAGCAGTCCGGCGAGGATCGCCTGCCGGTCCTGCAAGGACAGGCCGGTGTCCTGGGCCGCCCGGTCGACGCCGTCGTACTGGAGGGCCGCGACGATCCGGTCCCAGGACTTGTCGGTGACGATCGCCTTCAGCTGGTCCGGCGTGAGCGGCGGGTTGGGGCGGCTGTCGGGCGCGCCCTTCTCCTGCGGCGAGTTCCACTCGCTGAGGTTGATCTCCCGGCCGTCCGGGCCGTTCAGCACCGCGATCCAGTCCTTGGTGTCGGCGCGGTGGTCCGGGTACTCGTAGCCCTGCATGAGGAACAGCTTGGAGCCGTCCGCCAGCGTGGTGACCGAGCAGGAGTCGACCCGGTTGATCTTGGGATCCGGGCAGGTCTGCTGCTGGGACTGGCCCTTGCGGTGCTTCTGGATCCCGAGCGACATCAGCGACTTGCCCCCGCCGTCGTCGAACACCAGCTGCGCGCCCGCGAAGGTGCCCTTCATCGTGGCGTCGTCGGTGCCGCGGCCCTGGCCGTCGGTGGTCTGGCCCTTGGGCAGCAGGGCCTGGAGGGTGGCCAGCACCTCGTCCCCGGTGATCACCGTCGCCGACGGGGTCGCCGCGGCGGCCGGGGCCGACGTTCCGGCCGGGCTCCCGGTCCCGGTCCCGGACGAGGCGGCCGCCACCGTGCTCGTGGCCGCGGGGGTGGAGCCGGTCAGGTACACCGCGCCGGTGCCCACCAGGGCCAGCGCGGCCGCGCCGCCGACCACCGCGGCGGTCGAGCGGCGCCGCCAGCGGCTGCGACCGCGCCGGTACCCGCCCGCGACCAGGTCGGCCTGCTCGGTGCGGAACCCTTCACCGGTACGGGTGAGGGCATAGAGAAGATCGTCTTCGAACTTGTCCGGTTCGGACATGACGGATCACCGTCTCCTTCGACGCGGAAGTGCCGGAAATGGTCAGTGGTCTGTGCTGAGTGCCGTCAGCGGTCGGCGAGTTCGGAGAGCGAGTCGCCGAGCAGGGTGCGCAGCCGGGCCAGCGCCCGGGTGGTCCGGGTACGGACCGCGCCGGAGGAGGAGCGCAGCACCTCGGCGGTCTCCTCGACGCTGCGGTCCTCCCAGTAGCGCAGCACCAGCACGGCGCGGTCCTTGGGCGCCATCCGCCCGAGCGCGTCGAGCAGGGTCAGCCGCAGGCTGCTGTCCGCGTCGTGGCCCTCCCGCTCCGGCAGGGCCACGGTCGGGCGCTCACCGCTGGAACGGCGGCGCTGCTGGGCGATGAAGGTGCGCACCATGACGGTGTGCGTGTAGGCCGCCGGATTGTCGATCCGGCCCCGGCCGCCGGTGAAGGCGCTGCGCCGCCAGAGCACGTACATCCGGCTGAGGGCCTCCTGCACGAGGTCCTCGGCGTAGTGGGTGTCTCCGCTGGTGAGCAGACAGGCCGAGCGGTAGAGGTGTCCGCTGCGGCTGGAGACGAGTTCCAGGAACTCGGCGTCCTTGGCCTCACGGCGCCCCCCGGTCCACCCCATGCCCGCCGCTCCCCACGTCCGTGCTCGCTGACACTTCATAGACGCGGTGAGGAGGCCGTGGTGTTACAGGTGTTCCGAGGATTCCTTCGAACGGTCAGTCGGCGAACCGGCGGCGGCGGTCGCGCAGCACCACGCCCCCGCCGATCAGCAGCGCGACCAGCAGCGCCCCGGTGCCGACCACGTACGTCGCGGTGCGGCCGTCCCGGTCGGCCTGGGTCTCGCCGAGGCCGACCGGCCGCGGCACGATCGGGGCGGCGGCCAGTTGCACGGGGGCGTCCGGGGTGGCGGCGGACGGCGCGACGTCGGGGGCCTTGGTGACGGCCTTGACCGGGTCCACCACGCCCCAGCCGATGTACCGGTTCGGCTCGCGCTCGGTGCGCTGGGCGGTCTGCTCGATCCAGGCCCGCACCTGGGCCGCCGTCCAGTTCGGGTGGGCGCCGATCAGCAGCGCGGCCAGCCCGGAGACGTACGGGGCGGCGAAGCTGGTGCCGTTGTCCACGCACTGGCCGCCGCCGGGCACCGTGGACAGCATGTCGACTCCGGGGGCGGCGACCTTCACGAAGGAGCCGTACTGGGAGAACGGCGCGCGCTCGTTGTTGCGGTCGGAGGCACCGACCGACAGCACGGTCGGGAAGGCCCCCGGGTAGGTGTCGCCCTCCTTGCCGTCGTTGCCGCTGGAGGCGACCACCACGATGTCGGCCTTCTCGGCGGCCTCGATCTCGGCCTTCAGATCCTGGTAGCCGCCGAAGTGGGCGTCGCCCGCGCCGCGCACGTCCTGGGAGATGTTGATGACCCTGACCTTGGCCTCGATGGCCTTGTGGATGGCCGTCACGAGGGTGGAGACGTCGCCATTGCCCTCGCTGTCGTTCTGCCGGATCGCCAGGATCCGGGCGTCGGGGGCCAGCCCGACGAAACCCGTCCTGTCACTGCGGCCGGCCGCGATGATCCCGGCCACCTTGGTGCCGTGGCCGACCGTGTCGTCCTTGGAGGTGCCGTCGACCGGCTTGTTGGCCTCCTTGTTGAACAACAGGCTGGGGCCCGCATCCACCTTGCCGGCCAGCTGGGGGTTGCGGTCGTCCACCCCCGTGTCGATGACGGCGACCGTCACGCCCGCACCGGTGGTCTTCCCGCCCTGCCACAGCTCGTCCAGCAGCAGGCGCTGCAGCGACCACGGCACGGTCGGCACGTCGGGCGCGGGCTTGGGGCAGTCTCCGGCGGCGGCCAGCCCCGGCCCGCCGTCCGCGTACGCCGGGGCACCGAGCGGGCCGCCCAGCACCACGAGCGCGGCGAGCGCCGCGGCCGTCCCACGGAACCCGCGTCCGGACACCTTGCCACCCCTCATGTTCTCCACCCCGTGCCGCACCGCGCGCCGAAGGGCGGGTGCCCGGAAGCCGGGTACCCGCCCCTGTCGTTCCCGCTCGGGAACGTTCGGTCAGCCCCAGAGACCGGCGTTCTTGGTCTCGGTCTGCTGGTAGCTGACCGCGGCCTGCTCCAGCGAGCCGGCGATCTTCGCGCAGGTCTGCTTCAGGTCGGAGGCCGCCTGGTCCCACTTGGTCTGCTGGGCGTTGTAGCCCTGCTGGGCCTGGCCCTGCCAGCTCTGGGCGATCTTGGTGACGTCCTGGCGCAGGTCGGACAGCATCTGCTCGATCTTGTTGGCCGAGGTCTGGACGTCCTGGGAGGCCTGGTGGAGGGTCTGGAAGTTGACGAGGATGTGGTCGGACACGATGTCTCCTTGACGAGGATGCGGAGCACCCAGCGCTCAGCCGCGGGCGCCCCGTCGAGCGGAAAGTCGGAACAGAGCGGTGGTCGGCGCTTCGGCGATCAGCCCTGCGGGCCGAACATCGCCTTCTGCTCCTCTTCGGTGCTCGCGTAGTGCTTGGTGGTCAGCTCGATGGCGTGCTGGATCGCGGTCAGCGACGCCTTCAGCGCGGCGACGTCCTCGTTGACCTGCCTCTGCAGGGCCTTGTAGGCGTCCGCCGCCTGGCCCTTCCAGCCGCTGGTGATGGTGTTGACCGTGTTCTCCATCGCCTTGCGCTCCTGCTCGATGGCCCCGCAGGCGGCCTCGATCTTCTTGGCGAAGGTCGTCATCTCCTGCGCGGTCATCGTGAACTGGCCGTCACTCATGCTCCACCGTCCCCCATGAGACAAACATCGTGTGTACAGAGGGCCCCATGACCCTGCCGCCGCATCACCCCTGTGATGTCCAGCAGCACTGTAGTCGGCACACGTAACTCACCCAACATCGAGTGTCGAGTAGTTACCAGACCATGACACTGAGGCCAATTCCGTTGCCGGGCTTGGCCGGTCAGGCGTTCTGCGGCTGCGCGGCGCTCTTCGCGGTCAGCGGCGGACCCGCCGGGACGAGGTTCGACCACTCCTTCGGCACCGGCAGCGGCTGGACGTTCTGGTAGCCCAATCGCGCCTGGTTGCCGCCTGATTGGTCATCCGGGTTCTGGGTCGGCTGGTCCCCGGAACCGGGGTTCGGGGTGCCCGGCTGCGAGGTCGCCGCCTTCGGGGCACCGCCGGCACTCGCCGACGGGGTGGGGCCGTGGCCGCCGTCGCCGTTGGCCGGGACGGAGTAGCGCAGGCCGGTCTCGGTGATCAGGAAGTCGGTGCCGGAACCGCCCGCCGCACCGGCGCCGGCGGCGTTGGCACCGGCAGCGTTGGCACCGGCGGCGTTGGCACCCGAGCCGCCGGCCGCGTTGTCCACCGCGCGGTAGAACAGGCCGTGACCGGGCGTCACGTACGCCGCACCCGCGCCGTTGTTGTACGCCGCCGGGTAGGACGCCCCGGCCCAGACGCTGCGCCTGGGCGTGTGGCCGTCCTCGGCCATGCCGTCGAAGGTGCTGCAGACGACCAGGCGGGCGTCCTGGCGGTCCTGCCAGTTGTTCACCGCCGCACCGGACTTCAGCGGCCAGTCGTCCGCGGTCTTCGGCAGCCGGACGTCGGTGTTGAGCTTGGACTGGTCGTCCGGGGTCATCTCGTCGCTGCGCGGCTTCTTGTCCTGGTCGTACTTGTAGAGCACCTGGTAGGCCGGGTTCTGCCGGATCAGCTCCGCCTGGAACGGGGTGATCAGGAAGAGGCTGTCCTTGCCGACCACGTAGTTGCGGTCCTGGTAGTGCACCAGCCGGCCGATCCGGCGGTCCGCCGCATTGCCCAGGTTCACCGAGGAGTTGGGGTTCGGGGTGTCGGCCACCCCCTGGACCTCCGGGAAGGTGATCGGGCTGGCGTTCACCAGGGTGTCCAGCCACTCGCGCTTGACCCGCTGCGGCACCGCGTTGGGCCCGTAGACCGCGGTGATCAGCGCCTTGCGCTCCTTGTCGTCCGACTGCGGCGAGCCGATCTCGTGCTTGCGGCCCTGCGCGTCGACCAGGTAGACCTTCGCGGCGCCCGCGGCCTGCTGCCCCGGCCCCGAAGCGGTCGACACCTGCTGCTCGTCCGCCTGCTGCACCAGCATCAGCTGATCCGGGCCGAGCATCCGGTCCTTGGCGGACAGCACCGCCGCGTCCGGGCCTGCCGCCACGAACACCGCCTGGTTGACGGTCTCCTGCTTCTCGTCCGAACCCGGGCGGTCGCAGACCGCCCACTTCATCGGCTGGCTCGCGTTGTCCTTGCTCGGCAACTTGTCCGGGGCGTAGGGGATGCCGATCGTCGGGCCGTGGTTGGGGTAGCGGTCCAGCACCCCGTCGTCCACCACCACGACCTTGGCGTCCGCCGGCAGCACCAGCCTCGCCGAGGACATGTTGAGCACCTGGTGCAGTCGCTTGGTCCTGCCGTCCGGATCGGTCAGCACCACGTAGCGGGTGGTCGACTGCTTGCCCTGGACGATGTTCTTGCCGTTGTCCCACTGGAGCGGCGCGGCGGGCTTGAAGACCCCCCAGACCCCGAACCCGGCCACGATCACCGCCCCGACCAGCACGCTCGGC
Organism: Streptomyces sp. FH025; assembly: GCF_017427025.1. Taxonomy (GTDB): domain Bacteria; phylum Actinomycetota; class Actinomycetes; order Streptomycetales; family Streptomycetaceae; genus Kitasatospora. The sequence continues at coordinate 3,045 of NZ_JAFLNG010000307.1, read as the reverse complement.
AGCACCGCCTTCACCGGGCGCGGCGCGTCCTCGTCGCTGCCGCCGCCGGCGGGCAGCAGGAACGCCCCCACCGTGCGTTTGCGGGCGAAGGTGTACGCGTTCAGCTCGTCCCGGCGCGATGCCATCCTCGTCGTCCCCCTTGTCAGACGTGCTTGTCAGACGTGCTCGTCACACGTGTGCCGGCCGTGTGCCGACGCTGTCGGCCGCTGCCGCCGTGACCCGCCCCGTGGTCCGCACCCGCCGGGCGGGAACCGGCTCGAACCCTCTACGATGCGGCAGCAGACGGTGAGTACGGTACGGGTACGGTCCGTGAACCAGCCAGCCGGGCCGCGACAACGGATCAGAGAGGGCCACCGGGGGATGCCAAGCCAGACCGCTCCAGGACGCCGCGGCACCGCGCGCGGCGGGAGGTCGCGCCGGTCCGGAGGGGCCCGGCACGGCGGCCCGGCCGCCCAGGCCACGGCCGTCCACCCACCGGCGACGGGGACCGCCGACGGCCCCGTCCAGGTCCGGGTGAACCCCCGACCCGGGCTGCTCGGCGGCCGGCTGAAGCTCCAACAGCTCGTCCTGGTCGAGGTCGCCGCAGCCCTGGTCGCGGTGGGCTGGACGATCAGCCGCCCGGTCGCGGCCGGGTTCGGCGCCGTCTCACTGGTCCTGCTCGTGCTGGCGGTCGTCCCGCTGCGCGGCCGCACCATCCCGGAGCTGCTGCGGGTGCGCTCCGCCCTCAAGTCCCGCCGCAGGCAGGCGAAGACGCTGCTGCCACCCCCGGGCACCGACCCGGCGCTGGCGCCCGCGCTGGAGCTCGAACCGGCCCTGCGCACCTGCACCCACGCCACCGAGGCCGAGTTCGGCGGCCGCCCGATCCGCCGGGAGACCGGCATGGTCGGCGACGGCACCTTCCTCACCTCGGTGCTGCTGATCCAGGCCAAGGACCTGCCGCTGCGCCCGGTGCGCACCGCGCTGCCGCTGCCACTGGACGTGATCTGCTCGGCGCTCACCGTGGACGACATCACCCTGGAGTCGGTGCAGCTGGTCCAGCACACCCAGCCCGCCCCGGCCCCGCACCTGCCCGAGCAGTCGCTCGCCGCCCGCGCCTACCGCGAACTCCCGGACGGCACCTCCACCCCCGGGCTGCGGCTGACCTGGGTCGCGCTCAAGCTCGACCCGGAGCGGGCGGCCACCGCCGTCCGGGCCCGCGGCGGCGGCGAGGAGGGCGCCCGCAAGGCGCTGCAGCGGGTGACCGACCAACTGGCCGGGCGGCTCAACAGCGCCGGGTTCAACGCGACCGTGCTGGACGAGCGCGAGCTGATCGCCGCCCTGGCCATCTCCACCTGCGCCAACCCGATCACGGTGGCCGGACGCCAGGGCACCGGCAGCGGCGGCGGCACCACCCGCCGCACCCAGGAGGGCAACCGCTTCTGGCGGATCGACGACCGCTGGCACAGCACCTACTGGATCTCCCGCTGGCCGCAGCTGAGCCGCCCCGGCGGCGGCGCCGGCCGGATCGGCGCACCGGACCTGGTCAACCTGGTCACCGGCTCCCCGGCGCTGGCCAGCACCTTCAGCCTGACCGCCGGGCACGGCACCGGCGGCTCGGTGACCGTCAGCGGGCACCTGCGGGTGACCGGGCGCAGCGAGAGCGAGGTCGGCCAGGTCGGCCGCCAGGTGGAGGCGCGGGCGCAGAGCGCCGGAGTCGGCCTGGTCCGGCTCGACCTGGAGCAGGCCCCCGGCATGCTCGCCACCCTGCCGCTGGGAGGAGCGTCCTGATGGCGTACCAGTCCTATCCGGCCCCCGGCCCGCAGCCCGGCACCGAGCAACGGCGGGCACGGCCGCGGATCCTGCCCGGCTTCGGGCTGCGCGGCCCGCGCCGCGAGAAGCACGTGCTGGAGGCCGCCGACCTCGCGGCGCTGGCCTTCCCGGTCGGCGACGACGGCGTGCTCATCGGCGTCGACCCGCACGGACTGCCCGCGGTGCTCGGCCTGTTCCGCCCCAGCGCGTACGACCTGGTACTGGTCGGCGGTGTGTGGACGGCGCAGATCATCGCGCTGCGGGCGGCCGCGATCGGCGCCCGGGTCGCGGTGGAGACCGCCCGCGGCCAGCTCTGGGGCCCGATGGCGCAGGCCGCCGGCGGCGGACAGCCGTGCGTGACGATCCACCAGGTCGGCCGGCTCGGCCCGCAGGGCGCCTCGGTGGCCTCGCCGGTGCTGGTGGTGCGCGACCTCGGCGCCCGCCCGCCGCGCAGCCGGCTCTCCGCCGCACCGTGGCAGACCACCCTGACCCTGCTGCCCTACCTGGGCCCGAACGCCTCCCGGGTGCTGAACGCGGCCGACCTGGTCGGCGTGCAGCGGATCTCGCCGCAGGAGGCGGAACTGACGGGCCGGGTGCTGTCGCTGCCTCCGGAGGACGTGGCCTCGCTGCCCACCCTCGGCGACGACCTCACCCTGTGGGCCACCCGGATGCGGCGTCAGTACGTCCGGGCCGTGGCAGGGCAGGCCGAACAGCAGGTGCTCGGCGGTCCGCGCCGGATGGACTGAGCCGGACGGGCTGAGCCGGACGGGCTGAGGCCCCGGTCAGGGCCCGGTCGCCCCGGTCGGGATCCGAAGCCGCCTTCAACGGGGGCAGCCGTACGGCCTAGTCTTTATTGCGGCAACGGCACCGCTGAACAAGCGGCGGCGAACACGAGGGAGCCCTAGTGAGCAGCGATCGGGACGGCGTCTACGTCGGCGACAACGCGGCGGAGGACGACGACGACTGGTCCGACGCGCCTGACTACACTCCCCCGTCCTGGTACGTGCAGTCGGACCCGGCGGCGGCTCCGGCCGGGGCTCCGGCGGCGGCTCCCGCTGACGCTCCGGCGGCGGCCGAACCTGCTCCGGCGCCCGCTCCGACGACCGCTCCCGTGCCCGCTCCCGCGGCCGAGGCGGGACCCGCTCCGGCTCCCGCCCCTGCTCCGGTCCAGGTCCAGCCTCCGGTGCCCGCTCCGGCCCCGGCCGTCGAGCCGGTCCAGGCCCCCGCTCCGGTGGCGCCGGCTCCGGTCGTCCAGGC
>NZ_JAFLNG010000306.1 GCF_017427025.1 Streptomyces sp. FH025 | reverse complement strand
GGGTGGTCCTGGCGCCGCCGGACTTCCCGGCGAACCGGCCCGGCCGCTCGGCCGGGGCGGGCGTCGGCTCCGACTCGAAGGCGGTTCCGGCGGTGGGCTCGGCGGCCGGGGCGCCGGACTTCTTCCTGAAGGCGGGCTTCTTCATCGCGGGTCAGCTCCCCGATCCGTGCTGGTGCGGACGGTAATCCCCAGAGGAGTGGCCGGTGCCGCCCGGGTCGTTGGGGTCGTAGTAGGGCTCGCCCTGTTGCTGGCCCGGCAGCCAGGGCTGCTGCTCCGGCTGCTGCTGGTAGGGGTCGTAGCCGTACTGCTCCTGCGGGTACTGCTCGTAGCCCTGCTGCGGGTAGGCCTGCTGCCGGCCGTCGTACCCGTGGGTCTCGTAGCCCTGGCCGCCGTACGGCGCGGCCACCGGCTGCTGGGCCGCGTACTGGTCGTAGCTGTACGGGTCGGCCTGCTGGTAGGTCTGGTACGGGTCGGTGTACGGCTCGGCGTCCTGGACGGCGGCGGCCGCCTGGACCGCCCCGGTCACCGGCTCGCCGGTCGACTGCGCCGGGATCGCGCCCGGCCGGCCCTCGTACACCCCGGGCTCCTCGGCACCGGGCTCGCCGCCCTCGCCCCGCTCGGCCATCCGGCGGGCCCGGCGGCTGCCGGGGGCGGGGGCCTGCGACTGGGCGGCGGCGGCCAGCGCGGCGGCGGCCACCACCTCCTCGGGCAGGTCGTCGTCCTTGTTGTTGCGGCGGCCGGGCAGGGCCAGCACCAGGATGGTGAGGCCGAGCAGCACCTGGGCCCAGATCCAGCCGGTGTGGGCGAGGCCGCTCTCCCGGGTGACGGCCAGCTTGCCGCCGGCCGCCGGGAGCTTGAAGCCCTGCGCCCAGCCGTCCACCGTGGTGGGCTCCAGGGCGGTGCCGTTCACGGTGGCCTTCCACTCGGGGGCGGCGGGCTCGGCGAGCCGCAGCACCCGGCCGTCCTGGCCGGCCGGGACGGTGGTGGCGAGGTCGCGGACCCCGGACGGGACGACCACCGGGTTGGCACCGGGGGCGGTGATCACCGCGCGGACCGCGGGGGCGCCGTTGACCTGCCAGAGCGCGGCGTCGCCGTCCTGGTTGGCCTTGACCAGGCCGGGGGTGGTGTCCAGGACGTCCTTGAAGGCGTCGATCGCCTGCCGCTCGACCAGCACGTAGGCGATGCCGTAGCCGGCCAGGGCGTTCGCCTGGTCGGCGCCGGAGCCGGCCAGCAGGCTGCCGACCATCCGGTCCAGACCGTCCCGGGTGCCGGTGGCCGGGTCGACGGTGGACTCGGCCTGGCCGAGCGTCAGGCCGGAGCCGCGCACCACGGTGTAGCGGACGGCGCCCTTCTCCCCGGTGACCACCAGGGTGCGGGCCCGGTCGGTGGTGCCGGCCTCCTCGGCGATGAAGGCGGGCACCTGGGCGGCCTGGGCGCGCTTCAGCGGGCCGCCGGCGCCGGTCAGCGCCCACCACAGGCCGGTGCCCAGTGGGGCCAGCACGGCGGCGGCCACCACCAGGGCGGCCACCGGCTGGCGCCAGCCGAAGGCGATCCCGGCCACGCGGGCGTTGGCGCCGTCGGCGCCGATCGCGGCGGCGGCGAGCAGGGCGATCCCGGCGATCAGGGTGGCGGGGCCGGCCCAGGCGGGAAGCGCCGGGCCGCCGGAGGCCGGGGTGACGGAGGTGCCCGCCACCGCGACCGCGAAGACCAGGCCCGCGCCGGCCGCACCCCAGGCGGCGAGTACCGCGCGACGGCGGTCGGCGCGCAGCAGCGCGGCGAGCGCGGCCAGGACAACACCGGCGGACAGCCACACCGGCGGCACCCCGGCGCCGCCCGGGTTGACCAGCAGCAGGCCGGCCGCGCTCGCCCCCGCGCCGTGCAGGCCGGGCAGCCCGGCCTCCAGCAGCAGCCACTGCGGGTGCGACAGCACCTTCAGCGACCAGGGCGCGAGCACCGCGACGGGCACCGCGAGGATCACCAGGACGCGCAGGCCGAGCAGGCGCAGCGCCGCGCCGCCGGAGCCGAAGGCGCCGCCGCGCAGCACCGCGAGGAGCAGCGTCGCCAGGCACAGCGGCACGGCGAGCGCCCAGGTCAGCGGGACGAAGGCGGTGGCCAGGGTGAGCAGCAGGACGGTCATCCAGACCGGCCGCCAGCCGGGCCGGGCGCCCTTGGCGGCGCTCTCGTCGCGGATGCCGAGGCCGGCCGCGATCGCGGCGGCGCGAGCCAGCGGCGGCAGCAGGACGGCGAGCACGGCGGTGCCGATCCGGCCCTGGGCGAGCGCGCCGGTCGCGGCGGGCAGCAGCGCGTAGGTGGCGCTGGCCCAGGCGCGGACCAGCTTGGAGTCCAGCAGCGGACGGGACACCAGGTAGGCGCTGACCGCGGCCAGCGGGACGGTGAGCACGACGAGCAGGGTGAGCGCGAGGTCGGCGTGGCCGAACAGCAGCCAGGAGAGCACCGCGAGCACCCCGAGGTACGGCGGTGCGGCGGCGGTCGAGCCGGTGCCGACCGGGTGCCAGGCGTCCGCGTACATCGCCCAGAGGCCGCCCGCGCCGTCGGAGGCGGGCAGCAGGGCGCCGCCGAACAGCTCGCCGCTGCCGAGCAGGCCGCGGCAGGCGATCAGGGCGAACACCAGCAGGGCGGCGAACAGCACCGGCGCGGGGCGCCGGGCGAGCTTCTTGAGCAGTGTGAACTGCTCGACGACCAGGTCCTCGGACTCCTCGTCGCCGCCGGCCTCGGCCGTGCCGTGCCGGCCGCCGGAGTCGTCGCCGCCCCCTATCCCGAGCGAGCCGATGACGCCCTCGACGGCCAGTCGGGTGGTGGCGCCGGGGGCCGGGAAGAGCGTGCGGTCGTCCAGGGCGTCCGCCGCCCTGGTCCGGGCCCGGCGTTTGCGCGCGGCCAACAGCCGTGGGAAGCGGACGAGTTCGTGACCGAGGCCGGCCAGTTCGTCGAAGGCCTGGCGCGGGTCCTTGCCGAGCAGGTTGGTGACGGCCCGTACCAGGGTGCCGAGGACGAGCCGCAGCAGCACGTACGGGAACAGCGCGCCCTTGCAGTTGGTGAGCAGGGTGTAGACGGCGCCGGCCTTGTCCACCCGGTGCGGGTGGGAGGGGCCGCAGTCGATGGCGCGGCGCTCGCGGGCGGCCGCCTCGGCGTGCCGCAGCACGGCGTCGGGGGCGACCACGACGCGGTGGCCCGCGGCGTTGACCCGCCAGCAGAAGTCGGTGTCGTCCCGCATCAGCGGGAGGGCCCGGTCGAAGCCGCCGAGCTCCTCGAAGACGTCCCGGCGCACCAGCATGCCGGCGGTGGAGACGGCGAGCACCGGGCGGACCTGGTCGTGCTGGCCCTGGTCCTGCTCACGGCGGTCGAGGCCGGTCCAACGGCGGCCGGAGCGGGCGATGGTGACGCCGACCTCCAGCAGTTGGCGGCGGTCGTACCAGCTGCGCAGCTTGGGGCCGACCACGCCGGCGCTCGGGGTGGAGTCGGCGACCTGGAGCAGTCGGCGCAGCGCGTCGGTCTGCGGCTCGCAGTCGTCGTGCAGCAGCCAGAGCCACTCGACCGGCTGGGTCTCGCGCGGGCCGCCGCGGCCGAGGACGTCCTCCTGGGAGAGCGGGTCTCCGAAGTCGTCCCAGCCGCCGGTGACCGGGTCGTAGCCGGAGGGGTCGAGCCGGTACGGGAGGTCCTCCGGGCGCAGCGGCGCGCTGCTCGAAACGGCCTCGGCGACGGCGGTGCCGAAGCCGGCCCGGCGGCCGAGGACCAGCGGGCCGCTCTCCGGCAGCCAGTCGGCGAGCGTGTCGGCGAGCAGTTGCGGGGAGTTGTCGGTGGATCCGGTGTCGACCGCGAGGATCCGCTGGACCTGGCGGTCCTGGCCGAGCAGGCCGGCCATGGCCTGCGGCAGCCAGCGGGCTCCGTCGTGCGAGACGATCACCGCGGTGACCAGGTGACGCGGGTAGGCGGGCGGCCTGGAAGCGGTGGAGCCGCTCTGGTGGCTGTAGACGGTCATCGCGTGCGCGGGCCCCAGTTCTCGGTGGACACAGCCGGTGAACGGCAACCGGATGGCGCACCACACTAACGGCTCCTGATGGCCGCCTCGTGCGGGGTGCCGGTGCGGAGCCGGTGAAGAAGGGGGGTGGGAACACGAAAGCGCCCCACCATCGCGGTGAGGCGCTCGTACGGCTGTGTGGTTGTCCGCCGCTGTCGGAGGGTCAGCGGATGTCGGGGGCCGCCCCGGTCAGACCGCGCTCTTCTTGAGCCGACGGCGCTCGCGCTCGGAGAGGCCGCCCCAGATGCCGAAGCGCTCGTCATTGGCGAGGGCGTACTCCAGGCATTCGGAGCGGACCTCGCAGGCGAGGCAGACCTTCTTCGCCTCGCGGGTCGAGCCGCCCTTCTCGGGGAAGAAGGACTCGGGGTCGGTCTGGGCGCACAACGCGCGCTCCTGCCAACCGAGTTCCTCTTCTTCCTCCGCGATGCCGTCACCGATCAACAGCTCAAAGAGCTCGCTCATGTTGGCGCGCCTCCTCTGCCCCTACTTGGCGTCCCCGTGGTTGCCGTTGCCTCGTGCGGCTGACGACACGAGTGAAATTACAGTTGCGTCACTCTGGCCCAGTCAAGCCGAGCTCTGGTATTGGGGCCAGGATTCACTCCCCGGCACCAAGCCGTTACGAATAGTGTACATATCCGGACACATCGGACCTTCAGCCCGAAGGCCCCGGACGGCGTCGAACCGTTCGCAACCAATCGCGGAATGACGCTCGGTCACCATCACAGGCCGGTCATCGGCCTGCCTTCCCGGCGATCTTCCCATCGAAACATAGAGAGTGATGAATCACCCCATCCGGTATTGATCCGGACACAACCCACCCGAATGCCGCATCATTCGGTTTGACACCACCCCTGCGGATGCGGTCTCCTTTCCCCTATGTCAGAGTTCGCCAGCCCCCGGAGCGGTTCCGCGCTCCGCCCTGCCGTGAACTTCTGTTGTCGCCTCTGCTCCTGCTGTATCTAGGCGCCCGCGTCCCACCGCGCGCCGCCCCCAGGAAGCACAGAGGCCGCCCGCGAATCCCGCCCCAGGACATCCCGGATCCGGCTGCTCCCCGTCGAACCAGCCGACTCCTCCGAGGACGACTCCCGTGCGCATGATCCGCATCCGCAAGCGGAACCGCGACCGCAACAAGCTCGCCCGCCGCTCCCCCGCCCCGGGCGCCACCCGCACCCACCGCTGGGCCGACGGCCTCAGCGACGTCTCCATCGCCGGCGACCCGCTCGCCTTCCCGCACCTCGCCCGCACCGACCTGCCGGACCACCCCACCACCGTCGCCGAGTACGCCCGGCTGGTCCGCGAGATCGCCGCCGACCGCACCCGCTGGGAGCCGCTGGTCCGCTACGACGCGCTCACCCGCTGGTACGCCCGGCTGGAGACCGGCCCCGGCTACGAGGTCTGGCTGCTCAGCTGGCTGCCCGGCCAGGGCAGCGGCTTCCACGACCACGGCGACTCCTCCGGCGTGATGACCGTCGTCCGGGGCGAGCTGGTCGAGCGCTCCCTCACGCTCCCCCAGCCTTCGGCCGGGGGGACCCCCAGCGGCTCGGTCGCCCGCGCCCTGCGCCCCGGCGGGCAGAGGGTGTTCTCCCCCGGCTACCTGCACGAGGTGGTCAACGGCTCGCTGGAACCCGCCGTCTCCATCCACCTCTACACCCCGGGCCTGACCGCGATGAACCAGTACGGCGCCGCCGCCGTCCCGGAGCAGCACCCGCAGGACCGCGCCGAGGCGCACTGAGCGTGCCGGACCCGCCACCGTCCGACGTCCCGGCTCCCGAACCGCCGACCTGACGGGCCGTCGGACGTGGCAGGATGAACCCCATGCGCATCGTGGCACTGGCAGGCGGAATCGGCGGAGCGCGCTTCCTGCGCGGACTCCTCGCGGCGATCGGACCGCAGGACGAGGTCACCGTCATCGGCAACACCGGCGATGACATCCACCTCTACGGCCTCAAGGTCTGCCCCGACCTCGACACCGTGATGTACACCCTCGGCGGCGGCATCAACGAGGAGCAGGGCTGGGGCCGGGCCGACGAGACCTGGTCCATCAAGGCCGAGATGAAGGAGTACGGCGTCGGCCCCGAGTGGTTCGGGCTCGGCGACCGGGACTTCGCCACCCACCTCGTCCGCAGCCAGATGCTCACCGCCGGGTACAGCCTCAGCCAGGTCACCGAGGCGCTGTGCGTGCGCTGGAAGCCCGGCGTCCGGCTGCTGCCGATGAGTGACGACCGGGTCGAGACCCACGTGCGGATCACCGACGAGCAGGGCACCCGGGCGATCCACTTCCAGGAGTACTGGGTCAAGCTGCACGCCGCCGTCGACGCCGAGGCGATCATCCCGGTCGGCGCGGACACCGCCAAGCCCGCTCCCGGCGTGCTCGACGCCATCGCCGAGGCCGACGTCATCCTCTTCCCGCCGTCCAACCCGATCGTCTCGATCGGCAGCATCCTCGCCGTCCCCGGCATCCGGGAGGCCGTCGCCGCCGCCCCGGCCCCGGTGGTCGGGCTCTCCCCGATCATCGGCGGGGCGCCGGTGCGGGGCATGGCCGACAAGGTGCTCGCCGCCGTCGGCGTCGAGGCCACGGCCGACGCCGTCGCGCTCAACTACGGCCCGGCACTCATCGACGGCTGGCTGGTCGACACCGCCGACGAGGCCTCGGTGGCCGCCGTCGAGGCCGCCGGGATCGCCTGCCGGGCCGTCCCGCTGCTGATGACCGACGTCGAGGCCACCGCCGAGATGGCGCGGGCCGCGCTGGCCCTCGCGGAGCAGGTACGGAAGTGACGGCGGCGGTGGAGATCCTGGGGCTCGACGGCATCCCCGAGGTCGAGGCCGGGGCGGACCTCGCCGGGCTGATCGCCAAGGCCGGGACGTTCCAGGACGGCGACATCCTGCTGGTCACCTCGAAGATCGTCAGCAAGGCCGAGGGCCGGCTGCTGCACGCCGCCGACCGCGAGGCCGCGATCGACGCCGAGACCGTCCGGGTGGTCGCCCGGCGCGGACCGGCCCGGATCGTCGAGAACCGCAACGGCTTCGTCATGGCCGCCGCCGGCGTCGACGCCTCCAACACCGCCCCCGGCACCGTGCTGCTGCTGCCCGAGGACCCGGACGCCTCCGCCCGGGTGCTGCGCGCCGGACTCCAGCGGCTCACCGGCCGCCGCCTCGCCGTCGTCGTCACCGACACCTTCGGACGGCCGTGGCGCAACGGGCTCACCGACGTGGCGATCGGCGCCGCCGGGCTCTCCGTCCTGGAGGACCACCGGGGGCGCACCGACAGCCACGGCAACGAGCTGACCCTGACCGTCACCGCCACCGCCGACGAACTCGCCGCCGCCGCCGACCTGGTGAAGGGAAAGGCCAACGGCGTACCGGTGGCCGTCGTGCGCGGGCTCGGACACCTGCTCACCGACGAGGACGGCGAGGGCACCCGGCCGCTGGTGCGACCCGCCGTGGACGACATGTTCCGGCTCGGCACCTCCGAGGCGCTGCGCCAGGCCGTCACCCTGCGGCGCACCGTCCGCGCCTTCACCGACGAACCGGTCGACCCGGCCGCCGTCCGCCGCGCCGTCGCCGCCGCCGTCACCGCGCCCGCCCCGCACCACACCACCCCGTGGCGGTTCGTCCTGCTGGAGTCCGCCGGAACCCGCACCCGGCTGCTCGACGCGATGCTCGCCGCCTGGCAGCGCGACCTGCGCGAACTCGACGGCTGGGACGACGCCCGGATCGCCCGCCGCACCGCCCGCGGCGACGTCCTGCGCGCCGCCCCGTACCTGGTGGTGCCCTGCCTGGTGATGGACGGCTCGCACGACTACCCAGACCCGCGCCGGGCCACGGCGGAGCGGGAGATGTTCACCGTCGCGGTCGGCGCCGCCGTGCAGAACCTGCTGGTCGCCCTCACCGGCGAGGGCTACGGCTCCGCCTGGGTCTCCTCCACCATGTTCTGCCGCGACACCGTCCGCGCCGCCCTGGACCTCCCGGACGGCTGGGACCCGATGGGCGCCATCGCCGTCGGCCGCCCCGCGGAGGCGCCCCGCGAACGCCCGGAGCGCAACGCCGACGCCTTCATCGAGGTGCGGTAGGGATCAGCCGTCGAGGTCATCCGGCAACAACCGGAAGGCCTTGTGGTTGGTCAGTGGCCTGACGGCGCGGAAGTGGCGACGGTCGACGGTCAGCACGGCGTCGGTCCTGAACTCCGCGGCCAGCGCGACGTTGATCGCGTCCGTCAGGCCGATGTTCAGGGCCGGGTACTGCCGCATGACCGCCCGCGCGGTGGCGAGGTGCGCGCCCACCTCGGGCACCTCGAAGCGGCCGATCGCGCACCGGTCGATGATGTCGTCCAGGATGCGCATCGCCATCGCGGGCCCGAGCGCCGTGTGCGCGAGGTAGTCCAGCTCGGCCAGTACCAGGGGCGAGATGACCAGGTGGCCGACCGTACGCAGGGCCTTGAGGCAGGCGTCGTGGTCGGGTTCATCGCCGGCGTACGCGGCCAGCAGAGCACCGGTGTCACCGACCACGGCGACGGCGGTCACCTGCCGAACCCTTCCATGTGCCGATCGAGGTCGGCCAGGATGCGCCCGCCACCGCCCGGAACGACCGGCATGTCGTCGAGTTCGTCCCCCATCGGATCCGTCCGGAAGGGGTAGACGGGCTCGGCCAGGCTCGGCGGGAGGATGGTGGCCACGTGCCGACCGTCCTTGGTGACGGTGACGGTCTCGCCCCGCTCGACGGCTCCTATCACCTTGGCCGTCTGCTGATTCAGCTCGCGCATCGTCGCTTCCATGACCTCAAGGTACTAC
>NZ_JAFLNG010000305.1 GCF_017427025.1 Streptomyces sp. FH025 | reverse complement strand
GGGCGTGCCGCCCCGATACAGCTCAGGGCCGTACAGCACATGGCGCGACGACGGCGCGGGCTGTCCACAGCACCGCTCAGAGCGCACGGACGGGCGGCGCCGGGCAGCGGGCCCGGGCCGTGCGTCCGCAGTGCGTCTGAGGTGGTCACGGTCGGAAGATTAGCAGTAAACGTTTGAGATGTTCAAAGTACTTGTTTTAGATGGGGCCCGATCACGCCATACCCCGGAACCGGACTCCGAACACGAACCAGGCTGACGCCGCATCAGTTCACTGCCACGGTCAGATTGACCGACCACCAGTTATACGTATAACTTTGACGGCGCCCCGCCCTCCCCTGCCCAGACCGGAGAAGAACGCCGATGGGCTACCTCGCCCTGCTTCGCGCCCCGCACGTCACCCGACTCCTGCTCGGCACCCTGCTCGGCCGCCTGCCCGCCGGTATGACCGCCCTGGTGATCGCCCTCGCCCTGCGCGGGGCCGGAGTCCCGTACAGCCGCATCGGCCTGGCCACCGCCGCCTACGCGATCGCCGCCGCCATCGGCGGACCGGTGCTCGGACGGATCGTGGACCGCACCGGGCAGCCGCGCGTCCTGCTCGCCACGGCCGTCGTGGCCGGTGGCGGGTACGCACTGCTCGCCCTCGCCCCCGGCTCCCCGGTCGGCGCACCGCTCGGCGCCGCGATCGCCGGCCTCGCCATGCCCCCGCTCGAACCCTGCCTGCGCTCGCTCTGGCCGGACGTCGTCGAGGAGGAACAGCTCGACACCGCGTACGCCTTCGACTCCGCCTCCCAGCAGATCCTCTACGTGGCCGGGCCGCTGGCCGTCGCCGGGATCGCCGGCCTGTTCAGCCCGGTCGCCGCGCTCTGGGTGGCCGCCGGGCTGGGGCTGGTCGGCGCGCTGATCGTGGCCACCGCCGCACCGGCCCGCGCCTGGCGCGCCCCCGCCCGTGAACACGGCGCCGGACTGCTCGGACCGCTCCGCTCCCCCGGCCTGGTGCTGCTGCTGATCGGACTGGCCGGGGCCGGCTGGGCCGTCGGCGCGCAGAACGTGCTGTTCATCGCCTACGCCGAGCGCCACTCCGGTGGGCTGCCCGGCGGCGGGGGCACCCTGCTGGCGCTCGCCGCGCTCGCCGGCCTGCTCGGCGCGCTGGTCTACGGCATGGTCGGCTGGCGGCAGAGCACCGCCACCCGCACCTGGGTGATGGCGCTCGCGATGGCCGCCTCCTACCTGCCGCTGGTGACGCTGCCCGGCCCGTATCCGATGGCCGCGCTGGCCTTCCTGTCCGGGATCGTGCTGGCCCCGCTGCTGGCGGCCGCGTTCGTGCTGATCGCCGAGCTGGCCCCGACCGGGACGGTCACCGAGGCCTTCGCCTGGCTGGTGACCCTGTTCGCCACCGGCAACTCGCTCGGCTACGCCGTCTCCGGGCACCTCGCCGAGGGCTCGCTGCGCTCGGTGGCGCTGTGCGCGGCCGGCGGGATCGCGCTCGGCGGGCTGGTGCTGTTCGGCGCCCGGCGCTGGTTCCACAGCGCACCGGTCGCGCCGCAGGCGCAGCCCGTCCCGGTGGGCTGACCCGCCCCACAGACGACTGCGCCCGCCGGCGGTCTGGCCGGCGGGCGCAGTCTTGTCAGTCACCTACGGGTGATCAGCTGTGGCGGCCCCGGCGGCCCCGGGCGATCACGACGAACAACCCGCCGAGGACGAGGGCGGCGATGCCGAGCCCGAACGGCAGCAGACCGGGCCCACCGGTGCCGGGCAGCTCGCCGCCACCGTGGCCCTGGGGCGACTGCGGGTCCTGCGAGGGCCCGCCAGGCTCACCCTCGGTCGGGTTCCCACCCCATGACGGGCCGGACGGGCCGTCCGTCGAGCCCTGCGTCGGCTGGTCCGTCGGCGAGCCCGTCGGAGTGCTCGTCGGCGAAGACGAGTTCGTCGGAGACGGCGAACCCGTCGGCGTCGGAGACGACGTCGGGGTGGACGACGACGTGGGCGAGGGCGAACCCGTCGGCGTCGGCGTCACGGTCGGCGTCTGAGTCGGCGTCGGCGTCACGGTCGGCGTCGGCGTCACAGTCGGAGTCGGAGTCGGAGTCGGAGTCGGAGTCGGAGTCGGAGTCGGAGTCGGAGTCGGCGTCGGCGAAGGCGTGCTCGCCATCACCACCCCCAGGTCCAGGCTCAGGTCCCGCTCCCCGCCCGACACCCGCACCGTCTGGGTGACCCCGGTGCCCGGGTCCGCGTCCGAGTCCAGCGCCGGGTCCGTCCCCGCGTGCCGGGCGGTGGCCTTCGCGCCCTCCGGGAGGGTCGACAGGTCGAAGCGCACCGCGTACTCCCCGTCCGGCAGCTTGTCGAACAGGTAGTGCCCGTTCGCGTCCGTGACCGTCGTGACGGGCTTGCCCGTCTTGTCGCGGACCGGCTGCCCGCTCCCGTCCAGCAGCTCGACCCGTACGCCGGGCACCCCGGGCTCGCCGGGCTTCTGGACGCCGCTGCCGTCGCGGTCGACCCAGACGAGGTCGCCGATCGCGTTGTTCGGCGGGACGGGCGCCTGCACGCCGACGCCGACCTTGGCGGGCTCGGCGGGCAGCAGCGGATTGCCGCTGGAGTCGGTGGCGGTGTAGGCGAAGCTGTTCCAGGCGAAGTCGGCGTTGCCGGCGTCGACCGAGGCGACCATCGGCCAGGTCAGGGTGAACAGCCCACCGGGTGCCAGGGTGCCGGGCCGCTGGACCCGGAACCAGGTGGTGGTGCCCGGCCCCGGGAAGGTGCCGCTCCACCGGGCGTTCGCGTCGCACGGGCCGGGCACGGTGATGGCGCCGGTCACGCACGGATTCGGCGAGGTGGTGTACTCGATCACCACGGTCGGGTCACTGGAGGTCAGCGGCTGGGTGAGCGAGGGCGTCCAGGCGGAGCCGCGCGGGATGTCCGGCCGCAGCAGGTACGAGTCGCCCGGGGTGGGCAGCTTGTCGTACGCGATGAAGTCGGTGACCGGGTCGGGCGAGTCGTTGCGGACGGTCAGCCGGTAGGAGATGCCGCCGCCGGGGGTGGTGGTGCCGGTGCTGGCGTAGTCCTTGTCGAGGTCGCCCTTGACCTCCTTGAAGGAGCGCAGCACGGCCGGAACCTGCACCTCGACCTGCGAGGAGGCGTGGCACATGTGCTCGGTGGTGTTGCCGTCGCCGTTGAGGTCGAGGGCGTCCGGCACGCCGCTGTCGGTGCCGTAGTAGGAGCAGGTGACGGGTGCGGTGGCGCCCTCGGTGGTGACGTACACGTCGTTGGTGAGGGTGCCGGGCTTGGCGCTGCCGGCGACCTGGGCGTCGATCAGGATCCGGTACGCCTTGTGGTCGTTGAGGTACATCATGTCGGGCGCGCCGGCCGGCCAGGTCATCTTGAGCAGCTGGCGGCCGTCCGGCCCGGGCAGCACCTGGACGGACTGCGGGGCGACGGACTCCGGGTAGGCCGGGTCGGGGCGGGCGCTGCCGTCCGCGTAGACGAGGCCCTGCGGCAGCAGGTCGTACAGGACGAGCGGGGTGCCGAGGTCACGCCCGGTGCGGTTGTACGGGGCGATCTGGAAGGTGGCGACGCCGCCGGGCGCGAGGACGGCACCGGCGGTGGTGGTCTTGGTGGCGCCGAGGTTGGTGGCGGCGGTGACGGTGGAGTCGGCGCAGGCGCCGGCGGAGGAGGTACCGCCGGAGGCGTCGGTGCCGGTCACGTCCACGCAGTTGTGCAGCGGGGCGGGCGCGGTGCGGCCGTCGTGGCCGGGGGTGACGACCTGGGCGAGGACCTGTACGGCGTTGCCGGGGCTCCAGCCGGTGGGGATGGGGCCGTCCCACTGGAAGCGCAGCCCGTCGAGCCAGCGGCCGGCCGGGATGCCGAGCACGTCGTTGGCCGGGTCGCCGGTGCCTTCGGCGAAGGTGATCCGGCGGCTGCCGGAGCCGTTGAAGGGGCTGCCGGGGGTGAAGGTCTTCCAGGTCTGGTCGCCGTTGAGGCGGTACTGGAGCTTCAGGCCGATGCTGGTGGGGTTCCAGGCCTCCAGCTGGATGGACTGCGGTATCAGCCAGTTGTAGAGGCCGGAGGTGGTGCCGGAGCCGGGGTCGGTCATCACCAGGCTGGTGGCGGGGCCGGCGATGTTGCCGGGGTGGAGGCTGAAGGAGGCGATGTCGCCGGAGACGACGTTCTCCTGCCAGACCTTGGAGGCGGTGACCTGGATGCCGGAGGTCGGCGGCTTGAAGGTCGGGGACTCGGCGCTGGCGGTGGACAGGTCGCGCATGCCGTCGGGGCCGAGCGGGTCGCCCTGGAGGACGACCGAGTTGGTGGCGGTGGTGCCGCTGGGGAACGCCGGGTCGGGGAAGTTGACGACCAGGACGCCGGGGTTGCGGCAGCCGGCCTGGCCGTTGGTGGCCCGGAAGGCACCGATGTCGTAGGTCCAGCGGTCGGGGTTGTTCGGGTCCTGGGTCCAGCCGGGCGAGCGGCCGGTGTCGACGACGGCGCCGGGCGGCAGGGTGTCGACCAGTCGGGCGGCGTCCAGGTCGACGTTGGGGACGCCGTTGGTGGAGCAGGCGCTGAACTGGTAGGTGACCGAGCGGCCGTCCTGACTGCTGGTCTGGACGCCCTTGGTGACCTTGTAGTCGGGCTGGACGACGGCCGTGGTGGTGGCGGAGCCGCTCTGCTCGGGCTCGCCGTCGGCGGTCAGGGTGGCCGAGTTGACGGTCTTGGTCTTGTCAGGGGTGGTGAAGTTGGGGAACTTGAGGACGACCTTGATGGACGCGGTCGTCCCCGGGCTGAGGGTGAGGAGCTTGATGTCGAGGGTGCCGCCGACGCTGCCCGCGGCCGGGACGGTCGAACCCGCCACGTCCACGGTGGAGTTGTCCGGGCTCCAGCCGACGAACTCCATTCCGGCGGGCAGGGTGTCGGTGATGCGCCCGCCCGCACAGTCGGTCACCGAGCAGGTGTAGCGCAGGGTGTAGGTGACGTTCTCGCCGGGCGCCACCGTGGCCTTGTCGACCGTCTTGGTGAAGCTGACGGCCGCCTCGGCGGAGGGGGCGGTGAGGGTTCCGGTGAGGAGGGTGCCTGCGAAGAGGCCGAAGGCCGTGGCCATTCTGGCCGCCCTGGACAGGCGTGGTGGGCGTGAGGGTAGCGTCCGCATGCCGGAAATCTCATCGTTTATTCATCCGAAAGGAGTCACGGCACGAGGGGTAAAGACTATTTTTCACCCGTTTGGGCTAGTGACTCCGTCGCTTGAATCGCGATAACGCAGCGGGGCGGTCACCCCGGGTCATCGCGCCGGAGCGGTGCCGTCACGCCGGAGCGGTCGAGGAGCGCAGCACCAGCGAGGTGGCCAGCGGCGCGACCCGCTCCACCCGCTCCCCGTGCAGCAGCGCGGCGAGCGCCGCCGCACCCACCCGGCCCAGTTCCTCGCCGGGCAGGTCGACGGTGGTCAGCGGCGGGGCGAGCATCCCGGAGACGGCCACGTTGTCCATGCCGACCACGGACAGGTCGTCCGGCACCCTCAACCCCCGCTCGGCGGCGGCCTGGTAGACCCCGGAGGCGACCACGTCGTCGTCGCAGATCACCGCGCGGGGGCGGTCCGCGGGCGCCAGCAGCCGGTGTGCCACGCTCCGCGCGGCGGTGTGGCCCTCGTTCAGACTCACACCCAACTCCACGACGTCCAGGCCGAGTTCACGCACCGCCTGTTCGAAGGCGGCCTGCCGGACCCGGAAGGTGTAGGCGGCGAGGGTGGAGCGCAGGTGTCCGATCCGGCGGTGGCCGAGGGCGGCCAGGTGCTCGACCGCCGCGCGCATCCCGCCGGCCACGTCGAGCTCGACGGTCGGGCGCGCCCGGTCGGTGCCGGGGTCGGCGTCCAGGAAGACGGCGGGGGTGTCGGCGGGCAGCTCGCCCAACTGGCTGTCGTCCGGGGAGCAGATCAGCAGGCCGTCGAAGCGTCCGGCGGTGGCGGCCTCCGCGAGGGTCGCGCTGCCCCAGCCGGAGCTGACCACGACCGCCAGGCCGTGCCGGCCGGCCTCGTGGTGGACACCCTCCAGCACCCGGCCGAAGAACGGGCCCTGGAGGTTGGGCACGGCCAGCATGATCATCCCACTGCGGCCCAGCCGCAGCTGGCGGCCGGCCGCCTGCGGGCGGTACCCGAGACTGCGGGCGGCTTCCCGCACCCGCAGCCTGGTGGCCTCGGAGACCCGGCGGCCGGCCTCGGCCCCGGAGAAGACCAGCGAGACGGTGGCCTGGGAGACCCCGGCGAGCCGGGCCACGTCCCGGCCGGTGGGCCGGCGCACGGGGGCCGGCCACGTCCCGGCCACGCCCCCGGCGGGCCGGGCGGGCGCGGAACCCGACGGCTCGGGCACGGAACCCGACGGCTCGGGCACGGAACCCGACGGCTCGGACACGGAACCCGACGGCTCGGACACGGAACCCGACGGCTCGGACACGGAACCCGGCAGGCCCGAACCGGAACCGGGCCGGTCGGAGGAACCGGGCCGGTCGGCGGAGGCGGGTCCGTCGGCGGAGGTGCGGGGATCGGCAGCGGGCACGGCGGGCGGTGGCGGTCCGGGCGGTGGGCCGGAGGTCAGTTCTGCCCGGCCGCGGCCGCGCGTGCGGCGTCGTCCACGGCGTCCTCCTCGGCGTTCTGCGCGGCGATCCGCTCGGCGGTACGGTTGCGCATCCCGGCGACCTTGGTGGTGATCTGGGAGGACATCTCGTCGCGCTGCCGGCTCAGCAGCACGTAGCTGAGCGGCGCGGAGGCGATCGCGGCGAGCAGGAACAGGAAGATCACCCCGGCCTCGCCGCTCACCGGGATGATCCCGAAGTGCCCCAGCAGCAGGGCCACCAGCAGACAGCCGAGGAAGATGCTGACCCGCATGGAGGTGTAGCGGAGCGTGGCGTGCGACTTCTGCGGGCCGTTGCTGCTCACTGGAACACTTCCTTCTCGTTCGCGCCGGGGGCGGGCGCCGACGGGCCTCGGCGGGTCGTGGCGGGTCTTCCAGTCAAGCATGCCTGACGGCCGGCCCGGGGCAGGGGTGCCCGCCCCGGGCTCCACGCCCCGCCCGGGACGGAGGCGGGGCGGGGTCAGCGCAGGTCGAGCCACATGGTGATGTCGTCGCGGTCGTCCCCGGGGGCGACCCTGATCGCGGCCGGTACCCGGCCGACCTCCCGGTAGCCGCAGCGGGTGTAGAAGCGCTCCAGCCCCTGGCCGCCGCGCGCGGTCAACCGCAGCGACTCCAGGCCCCACTGACGGGCGACCCTCTCGGCCTCGGCCAGCAGCCGCGCCCCGTAGCCGAGGCCCTGGAAGTCGGGGTGCACCATGACCCTCTTGAGCAGCCGCCAGTGCTCCATGAGGTCGAAGCGCATCGACTCGAAGAACAGCACGCCCACCAGCCGCCCGGTCGCGCTCTCGTGCGCGACCAGCAGCCGGTCCGGCCCGTCCGGCGCGACCCCGGCGAACTGGTGGTCGGCGGTGTCCCAGACCTCCTCCTCGGTGACCGGCGCCACGAAGCCGACCGCGCCGCCGGCGTTGGTCACGTCCGTCCACAGCCGTACGACGGCGGTGCGCAGGTCGGGGTCGAGCTTCGGGTCGAGGGTGAAGGTGAGCGCCATGATGCGGAGCCTAGACCTCCGCTCCGACAGCCCTCACGAGAGGGCGGGCACCGCCCGGTCGCTCCGGCCGGTGCGCAGCGCCAGGCAGAGCCCGACCGCGACCACGCACAGCGCGCCGGCGCCGTACCAGGTGAGGTCGTAGTTCCCGAGCGCGTCGCGGGCCAGGCCCGCCAGCCCGGCGACGACGGCCGCGCCGATCTGGTGGCAGGCCAGCACCCAGCCGAAGACGATCGGGGCGTCCTCGCCGAAGTGCCGGCGGCACAGCGCGACGGTCGGCGGCACGGTGGCCACCCAGTCCAGGCCGTAGAAGACCACGAAGGCGAGGATCGGCGGCTGGAGCGAGCCGGCGAGCAGCTGCGGCAGCAGGAACAGGGAGAGTCCGCGCAGCCCGTAGTAGACGGTGAGCAGCAGCCGGGAGTCGACCCGGTCGGTGAGCCAGCCGCTGAACACGGTGCCGAGCACGTCGAAGAGGCCGATCAGGGCGAGCAGGCTCGCGGCGGTGGTGACGGGCATGCCGTGGTCGTGCGCGGCCGGGATGAAGTGGGTGCCGACCAGGCCCGCGGTGGTGGCGCCGCAGATCGCGAAGGAGCCGGCCAGCAGCCAGAACGCCCGGGTGCGGGCCGCGTTCCGCAGCACCCGCAGCGAGCGGGCCAGGGCACGGCCCTCCCGCACCGGTGCGGGAGGGGCCTCGGTCGCGCCGTACGGGAGCAGGCCGAGGTCGGCGGGCCGTTCGCGCATCAGCAGCAGTACCGGGACGGCGACGGCGCTGGCGGCGAGCGAGACCACGACCACGGCCGAGCGCCAGCCGTGCTGTTCGACCAGCCAGGCGCCGACCGGCAGGAAGACCAGGTTCCCCGCCGCCCCGGCGGCGGTGAGCACCCCGGTGACCAGGCCCTGGCGGGCCTGGAACCAGCGGCCGGTGATGGTGGTGGCGAAGGCGCCGGCCATCGAGCCGCTGCCGAGGCCGACCAGCACGCCCCAGCAGAGCACCAGTTGCCAGGGCTGGCGCATCAGCATGGTGAGGCCGGAGCCGACCGAGATGGTCAGCAGGGCGCAGACCACCACCAGGCGCACGCCGAAACGGTCCATCAGGGCGGCGGCGAAGGGGGCGGTGAGGCCGTAGAGGGTGAGGTTGACGGAGGTGGCGGCGGAGATCGTCCCGAGCGACCAGCCGAACTCGTTGTGCAGGGCGTCCATCATCAGGCTGGGTGTGGAGCGGAAGCCGGCCGAGCCGAGCAGGA
>NZ_JAFLNG010000304.1 GCF_017427025.1 Streptomyces sp. FH025 | reverse complement strand
GGGCGCCGGGGCTCATCGGGCGGGCGTCACTCGGGCAGCGACTCCACCCGGGCCGCCGCCTCCCTGGCCCGGGCGCCGGCCCTGGTCCGCGCGGCGGTCACCTGCCGGTTGGGGAAGCGGTGCAGGTACTCGGCCTCCAACTGGCCGGTGCGCAGGGTGTGCCGCTTGAGCGCCTCCTCCGAGCCGTACAGGAACGTCTCGTGGCGGGTGCGGTGCAGCTGCTCCAGCTCGTGCAGCAGGGTGTCGTTGCCAAGGGCGTGCGGGGAGATGCCCGCGGGCCGGATGTGCGGGTCTTCGGCGTGCTGCATCGCGGTGCCTCCTCGGCGGAAGTCCCCTCCTACAGGGTGCCCGCCGACCGCCGCCCGTGCACCCGTGGAGGCGGGGCGGATCGTAGGATGAATCCTCCCGTACTTCCAGGTTCGCCCCGCTACCGCTCGGACAGATCGCACATGCCGCTTCCCAAGGCCGAACTCCACCTGCACATCGAAGGCACGCTGGAGCCCGAACTCGCCTTCGCCCTCGCCGCCCGCAACTCCGTCGACCTGCCCTACGCCGACACCGAGGAGCTGCGGAAGGCGTACTCCTTCAGCGACCTCCAGTCCTTCCTGGACCTCTACTACGCGCTGATGGCCGTGCTGCGCACCGAGCAGGACTTCGCCGACCTCGCGGACGCCTACCTGGCCCGCGCCGCCGAGCAGGGCGTGCGGCACGCGGAGATCTTCTTCGACCCGCAGGCGCACACCGCGCGCGGGGTGCCGCTGGGCGTGGTGGTCGACGGGCTGACCCGGGCGCTGGAGCGCAGCGAGGAGCGGTACGGCATCAGCACCCAGCTGATCATGTGCTTCCTGCGCGACGAGTCCGCCGACTCCGCGCTGGAGACCTTCGAGGCCGCCCGCCCGTACTTCGACCGGATCGCGGGCATCGGCCTGGACTCGGCCGAGGTCGGCAACCCGCCGGCGAAGTTCCGCGAGGTCTACCGCCGGGCCGCCGAGGCCGGGCTGCGCCGGGTCGCCCACGCGGGTGAGGAGGGCCCGGCCTCGTACATCACCGAGGCGCTGGACGTCCTCGGCGTCGAGCGGATCGACCACGGCCTGCGCTGCCTGGAGGACCGCGAACTGGTCGAGCGCCTGGCCCGCGAGCAGATCCCGCTCACCCTCTGCCCGCTCTCCAACGTCCGCCTGCGCTGCATCGACACCCTGGCCGACCACCCGCTGCGCGAACTGCTGGACGCCGGCCTGCTGGTCACCGTCAACTCCGACGACCCGGCCTACTTCGGCGGCTACGTCGAGGACAACTTCCGCGCCGTCCGCGAGGCCCTCGCCCTCGACCAGGAGACCCTGCGCCTCCTCGCCGCCAACTCCTTCCGCGCCTCCTTCATCGACGAGGCCCGCCGCGCCGAACTCCTCGCCGAGGTCGAGCGGTTCACCTTCTGACCGGTACGCGTACGGCCCCCAGGGAGGACGCCCGGGGGCCGTATGCGGCGGGTCAGATCAGGGTGCTCCAGTAGTACCAGAAGCGGTTGAGGACCAGCAGGGCGATCACCGCGCACCAGAGGGCGGGGACGACCCAGTGGTAGCGGGCGGCCTCGCGGACCACCGGGCGCAGGCCGCGGCCGACCGGGATGACCCCGGAGCGCAGGTTGTGCAGGGTGGTGTACCAGAACAGCGGGATCATCGCTGCCCACACCACCATGCAGTACGGGCAGAGCGCGCCGATCCGGTACAGCGCCTGGTACATCAGCCAGGAGACGAAGCCGATCCCGAAGACCGTCCCGGCCTGGAGGCCGAGCCAGAACCAGCGCCGGTACGTCGCCCCGGCGAGCAGCCCGGCGCCGATCGCGATCACGACCCCGAAGCCGACCAGGCCGATCAGCGAGTTGGGGAAGCCGAAGGCCTCGGCCTGGTCGCTGCGCATGATCGAGCCGCAGCTGATGATCGGGTTGATGTTGCAGCTGGGGACGTACGACGGGTCCTTCAGCAGCCGGATCTTGTCCAGGGTGAGGACGGCCGAGGCGAACAGGCCGACCGCGCCGCCGATCAGCAGCAGCCAGGCGAACGGGCGGCTCGCGCCGTGGGTGCGCGCCGCGGGGGCGGAGGCGGTCACCCGGTCACCTGCTTGACCATCGCGGTGAACTGCTCGGGCGAGACGGCCTTGCCGTTGGTGAGGACGTCCAGCTTCTTGCCGTCCAGCTTGACGGTCGGGGTGCCGGTGACGTCGCTCTTGTTGAACTCCTCGTTGACCTTGGCGGCCCACGGCGCGTAAGTGCCGTCCTGGACGGCCTTGACGAAGGCGTCGGTCTTCAGCCCGGGCACCTGGCCGGCCAGGTCCAGGATGTGGTTGACGTCGCCGAAGGCGTCGCTGCGCTCGTCCGGCTGGTTGGCGTAGAGCACGTCGTGGAAGGCCTTGAACTTGTCCACGCCCTCGTTCAGCGCGGCGCCGGCGGCGGCCAGCGCGGTGCGCGAGCCCTTGCCGCCGAGGTTCTTGTCCAGGAACGTCGCCAGGTGGTACTCGACCTTGTACGTGCCGTCGTCGGCGAGCTGCTGGACGGCCTTGCCGGTGGTGGTCTCCAGCTGCTCGCAGAACGGGCAGCGGAAGTCCTCGTAGACCTCCAGGGTGTGCGGGGCGTCGGCCTTGCCGTACGTGATCACGGTGCCGTCGGTGCCGGTCGCGTTGGCGGGGACGACCAGCGGGCCGTTCGCGGCGGTGTCCGAGGAGCCGGAGGAGCCGCCGACGGCGAAGGCCACACCGGCCACGAGCGCGAGCACCGCGGCGGAGGAGGCGCCGACCACCACCCGGCGGCGGATCCGGTCGGAGCGCTCGGCCTGGGCGCGGGCGACGCGCATGCGCTCGGTGGCGGAGGTCTTCTTGTCGGTCTTACGGGTGTTGCTCATGGGTGTCGTCCTGTGCTCTCGGGCGTGCGGAGGTGCGGGCGCGGCCGGTGGAGGGCCCGCGCGGGCCGGTCAGGGCCTGTGCCTGTGCGAGGGGGAGAGACGGCCGGTCGAGCGGGGAGGCTCAGACGGCCAGGGCGAACACCGGCGGACCGCGCCGGACGGCCGGGCGGACGACCACGTCCTCGGCCGGGACCAGCGACCGGCTGGCCCGGGGGAAGGGCACCCGCGCCACCGGACGGGCCGGGACGGGCGCGGCGAGCAGCCGCAGCCAGCGGGCGGCGGCCGGGAGGTGCCGGTGCAGGAACTCGCCCAGCATCCGGACGGTCCGGGCGAGACCGGCCAGCGCGGCGTCCGCGCGGCGCAGCCAGAACGCGCCGCTCAGCGCGATCACCGAGTGCAGCAGCAGGAGCAGCAGGACGCCCGTCTGCTGGGAGACGCCGTGGCCGAGCAGGAACCCGCCGAGCGAGCCGCCGCCGCACAGCAGCGGCTGGAAGCCGTGCGCGGTGCCGGGCGGCAGGGAGGGGCAGGTGCTCTGGGCGAGGTCGAACAGGGCGCTGACGCCCAGCTCCAGCGGCAGGAACACCGCCGCGATCGCCGGGTAGCCGCGCTCGCGGCCGGCCAGGGCGAAGGCCACCGCGAAGACGGCGACCGAGGCCAGGCCCATCGTGCCGACCGGCAGCGCGCGGCCGGTGACCAGCACCTGGCCGAGCCCGGCGAGCAGCACGACCAGCGCGGCGAAGACCGCCGCGCGGAGCGTCCTGGTGGCCGGTCCGATGTCCATGGCATCCGAGTCTGCCACAGGTTGAAAGCGGAACGGTCTGTCGGACGGCGGGCTGTGAACAGCCTCACCGCCCTTGCTGAGCTGGGCTTATGCGCTGCTTACGAGCCTAAGGCCTGTCTGACAATTCCCGCCGGGCGCGCGACGCTCCCCCAGCCTTCGGCCGGGAGGTACCCCCAGGGCACAAGCGCACCTCGCCGCGTTGTCGTCGGTCGCCAATGGCCCCCAGCCTTCGGCCGGGAGGTGCCCCCACCGCAGTGACTCCCTCCTCCGCCTTGCGATGCACGCACCCCAACGCCGCGCGCTGGTCCGACGCGAATTGTCAGACAGGCCTAGGTGGCTCATTGCGGGTGGGCCTCGGCGGCGCTCACCCGGGCCTCGACCAGCTCCCGGAAGTGCTCCAGGTCCCCGCGCACCGCCCGCTCGATCGCCCCGGCCTGGGCGAAGCCGTGCGGACCGCCGAAGTCCTGGCGCAGCGCCTCCGGGTCGTACTCCACCCGGATCTGCAACCGGGTGTGCCCGGCGTCCAGCGGCAGCAGCGCGAAGGTGCCGCGCAGGTGGACCGTGTCCAGCGTCCGCCAGGACATGACCCGGCCCCGGCCGCGATCGGTGATCTCGGTGTCCACCGCCCGCTCGGCGCCGTCGATCCGCACCTCGAGGTGCGCGTGGTTGCGTCCGTGCGGGTGGGCGGTGCTCACCCCGTCGACGAACCGCGGGTACTCGCGCACCCGGTGGAGCTGCTCCCAGGCGGCGAGGACGGGGACGGCGATGTCGATCTGTTCCTCAAGGGTGGTCATGGCGACGCCTCCTCCGGTCCCAGCCTGCGCTCACGGACGCACCGGGGTAAAGGGGCGGCCGGCGTGCGCCCGGGGGAGACTGGGCGCATGCCGGAACTGCCCGAGGTCGAGGCGCTGAGCGCCTTCCTGTCCCAGCGGCTGACCGGGCGGATGATCGCCCGGGTGCAGCCGGTGGCGATCAGCGCGCTGAAGACGTACGACCCGCCGGTGACGGCGCTGGAGGGGCGCACGGTCGGGGCGGTGACCCGGCACGGCAAGTTCCTGGACATCGAGGCGGGCGGGCTGCACCTGGTGGTGCACCTGGCCAGGGCCGGCTGGCTGCGCTGGAAGGACGGCCTGCCCGCCGAGCCGCCGCGGCCGGGCCCGAAGAACCCGCTGGCACTGCGGGTGCGGCTGGCGGGCGAGGCCGGGGACGGCTTCGACCTCACCGAGGCGGGGACGAGGAAGGGCCTCGCCGTCTACGTGGTCGCGGACCCTGCCGAGGTGCCCGGGGTGGCGAAGCTCGGCCCGGACCCGCTGGATCCGGGCTTCACGCTCGACCGGTTCGCGGCCCTGCTGCGGGGCGACCGGCGCCGGATCAAGGGCGTGCTGCGGGACCAGAGCGTGCTGGCCGGGGTGGGCAACGCCTACTCGGACGAGGTGCTGCACGCGGCGCGGATGTCGCCGTACAAGCAGGCGTCCGGGCTGGGGGAGGAGGAGACGGCGCGGCTGTACGAGGCGCTCGGCGGCACGCTGCGCGAGGCGGTGGAGCGCTCGCGCGGACTGGCGGCGGGGGAGCTGAAGGCGGAGAAGAAGCTCGGGCTGCGGGTGCACGGCCGCACCGGCCTGCCCTGCCCGGTCTGCGGGGACACCGTGCGCGAGGTGTCCTTCGCGGACTCCTCGTTGCAGTACTGCCCGACCTGCCAGACCGGGGGCAGGCCGCTGGCGGACCGGCGGCTGTCGCGGCTGCTGAAGTGACACCGGGGGGCGGGACGGCGTGCCGCCGACCCGCCGGGTGCCCGTCGGTGCCCTCAGCGCTTGATGGCGGCGCCCTCAGCGCTTGATGGCGACGCCGCCCCAGTAGTACGCCGCCTTCGGGTCGGCCGGCGGCTCGCCGTCCGGGCGCCAGGCCAGGACCGGGGCGACGCCGGGCTCGACCAGCTCCCAGCCGTCGAAGAAGCGGAGCACGTCGTCGTAGCCGCGCGGCACCAGCGTCATCCCGCCGGCCCGGGCGGCCTCGGCGACCTTGCCGACCGCCTCCGGGTCGAAGTCCGGGGTGGGGGTGGTCAGGGCGATGCAGCTGCCGACGGGCAGGGCGTCGCGCAGCGCGGCGACCCGGCCCCACGGGTCGTCCTCGTCGGCGATCAGCATCAGCACGGCGATCATCAGCAGGCCGACCGGCTGGGTGAGGTCCAGGGTGGAGGTGAGCGCCGGGTCGGTGAACAGCTCCTCGGGCTTGCGCAGGTCCGCGTGGATGTAGGTGGTGCGGCTGGCCGGGCTGGAGACCATCAGGGCGCGGGCGTGGGCGAGCACGATCGGGTCGTTGTCGACGTAGACCACCCGGGTGCCGGGGCTGACCGACTCGGCGATCTCATGGGTGTTCGGCGAGGTGGGGATGCCGGTGCCGAGGTCGAGGAACTGGCGGATGCCGTGCTCCCGGGCCAGGTAGCGGACGGCGCGGCCCTGGAAGGCGCGGTTGGCCTTGGCCATCTCCTTGACGCTCGGAACGGCCTGCTCGATGGCCTGCCCCATGGCCCGGTCGGGCGGGAAGTTGGTCTTGCCGCCCAGCCAGTAGTCGTACACGCGCGCCGAGTGCGGGGTGGAGGTGTCGACGCCGAAACGTTCCCACTGGCTCAGCTCGGCGGCGTCGTCCTGCGGGCCCTGCTGGGGGAAGTCCTGACTTGTCGTCATGGCCACGTCCTCTGATGGCAGATCATCACACTGGGGAAGGCACAGCGTAGCGGCCCGGACGGGAAGCCGGGCGTCCGGTCGGGAAAGATCCGGGGAAGTGGTGGGGACGCGGGGTGTGCCCGGGGTGCGTCCGGGGTGCGTCCGGGGCGTGCTCGGCCCGTGCTTGAGCCGTCGGAGTGGTGATCGAGCCCGTCCGAGGTGCCCGTGGAGAGGGGTGGTGACCTCCGGGGGAAGCATCCAGCATGCTGTCTGATCGTCAGATTAATCCTCGAATCACTTCGCGCCGGCTGCTGCTGACCGCAGCCGGAATGTCCCTGCTCGGCGCCGCCGCCGGCTGCCGGAGCCCCTGGAGCGACGAGGGCGCCGCCTCCTCCCCGGAGGCGATCCCGGAGGCCGTGGCCTCCGCCGCCGCCTCGCAGTCGTCGGCCTCCTCGCCCACGGCCGGGGCGGCGTCCCCGGTGCCCTTCCCCCCGCCCGCCGGCTCGGGTGCCCCGCCGGGCGGCGAGCCCGGCCACCGGACGCTCACCGAGGAGGAGAGCAAGCCGGTGTTCGAGCTGGACCCCGGGCAGCGGGTGGTGGCGCTCACCATCGACGACGGCCCGGACCCCCGGTACACGCCCACCGTGCTGGCACTGCTCAAGCAGCACGGGATCCGGGCGACCTTCTTCCTGATCGGCGAGAACGCGGTCGAGCACCAGAGCCTGGTGCGGGAGATCGCGGACCACGGCCACCACATCGCCAACCACACCTGGACCCACGCGGACCTGCGGCACATGTCGGACGGTGCGGTGCGGGACGAGCTGGAGCGCACCTCCGACCTGCTGCAGCGCACCACTGGGCGGCAGCCCACCTGGTTCCGCGCCCCGGGCGGGGACTGGTCCCCGGTGGCGCTCAGGGCGAGTGCGGCCCTCGGGCTGCGGAACCTGGGCTGGTCGGTGGACCCGAGGGACTGGTCCCGGCCGGGGACGTCGGTGATCATCGACCGGGTCCTCAAGAACGTCCGGCCCGGGTCGATCGTGCTCAACCACGACGGCGGCGGGGACCGCTCGCAGACGGTGGCGGCGATGAAGGCCTACCTGCCGGTACTGCTCGATTCGGGGTACTCCTTCTCGGCTCCGCCGAACTGAATGAGTTCCCTGTGATGGCGGAGTGTGGCAGGTATCGGTTTCGCCGTTTAAACCACCTGAACGAGTGGATTTGGAGAACCGTTTCTTCGGATTTTGGGCCTCTAGGGTGATCTCGCACCAATTCACCGGGTACCACCGGGTACCACCTGAAAGGCCCTCAGTCATGCGTCTCCGCAACGCCGTGCTCGCCGCCGCCAGCGCCGTCGCCCTCGTCCTCGCCGTTCCGCTGTCCGCCAATGCGACGGAGGGGGATTTCCGCTACAAGTACGGCTTCGGTCTCAGGAGCGGGCTGTTCAACCCGCCGAGCGGCCTTTGCATCGACATTCCGGAGGCCACGGCGGAGGAGCCGGCCTTCGCGCCGGAGAACCTCACCGGCTCCACGGCCACGGTCTACCTGGACTTCGACTGCAAGGGCGATGTCTTCTACGTGATGAACCCCGGCAAGAGGCTCGGCGACCGGCTGAAGCTGCGCTCGGTCGTCTTTTCCTGAGCGCAGGGGGAGCGTGGGGTGGCCTCGGCCGGACGGTCGGCGTAGCTTCGAACTGTCCGGCCCGGTCGCCGGTGCTTCGTCGTGCCCGTGGTCGGGCGCGGCGGCCTGGGCAGAGCGTAAGGAGGCCTGGGATGACCGGCAACGGCTACGCACACCCCGAGTCACTGGTCCGCACCGAGTGGCTGGCCCACCACCTGGACGACGGGACGATCAGGGTCGTCGAGGTGGACGAGGACACCACCGCCTACGACCGGGGCCACATCCCCGGCGCGGTCGGCTGGAACTGGACCGCCGACCTGCACAGTCAGGTCGGCCGCGACTACGTCGACCGAGAAGGCGTCCAGCACCTTCTGCGGGCGGCCGGAGTGGAGGACGACACCACCGTAGTGCTGTACGGCGGCAACAACAACTGGTTCGCCGCGTACGGCTACTGGCTGCTGCGGCTGCGCGGCTTCGGGCCGGTGCGGCTGCTGGACGGCGGACGCAAGAAGTGGGAGCTGGAGGGGCGGGAGCTCACCCACGAGGTGATGGACTACCAGCACACCACCTACCGGCTGGCCGGCCCCGAACGGCCCGAGCTGCGGGCACTGCGGGACGAGGTACTGGCCCGGGCCGAGGTGTTCGCCAAGCCCGGCGCGGACGCGGTGCTGGTGGACGTCCGCTCCCCGGCGGAGTTCCGGGGCGAGCTGATCGCTCCGGCGCACCTGCCGCAGGAGCAGGCCCAGGTGCCCGGGCACATCCCGGGGGCGGTCAACGTGCCCTGGTCGCAGGCGGCCAACGACGACGGGTCGTTCCGTTCGGCGGAGGAGCTGCGGGCGCTGTACGGGGGCAAGGGCGTGGAACCGGAGCGCGAGGTGATCGCCTACTGCCGGATCGGTGAGCGGTCGGCGCACACCTGGTTCGCGCTCGCCGAGCTCCTGGGGTACCCGCACGTGAAGAACTACGACGG
>NZ_JAFLNG010000303.1 GCF_017427025.1 Streptomyces sp. FH025 | reverse complement strand
CCGAGGGCGGTTCCGGCAACGAGGACGAGTTCCGGTCCGTCGTGTTCGACGAATCGTTCGTGCGGGCTGCCCGGATCCAGGAGCTGTCCGCCCGGGAGCGGCTCGCGGGCCCGTTCGGCAGGGCCACCCGGCCACGGGTGCGGCTCGGACCGCTGGGCACCGTCCCGCGCCAGGCGCTGGCCCTGCTGCTGCTCATCCTGCTGGCCTTCGGGGCCGCGGTGTACTTCGGGGTCAACTCGCCGAAGGGGATCGTCCCGGCGCGGCCCGAGGGAAGCCAACTGACCGTGAGCCTGGTCGCGTTGAGCCCGGCCTCGGCCGTCCGCGCGGTCGCCGACCCGGCGGACCCGTTCGCCGCGCTGCCGCTCGGGTACGGGGACGGCACGGCCGGGCTGAACACCCCGGACGGGGCCGCCACCGAGCACTTCACCCGGGGCGAGGTGACCAAGGCGCTGGACACCGTGCAGCGCTACCTGGTCGCCTCCTCGCTGGCCCCGGCGGCACTGGTCCAGGGCGTCACCACGGACGTGCGGGCCTTCGTCACGCCCGGCGAGCAGGCGCAGTTCGACGCGAGCGTCGCCCAGCCGGTGGACGACCGGCACCACGCGCTGACCGGCTGGGTGGTCCGCTTCGACCCGGCGCAGGTCGCGCTGGCGACGGACACGGTGAAGGTGGTCGGCGCGATGCGGGTCGACGAGGTGGACGGCGGCACGCTGCAGGTCACCACCGACCACACCTTCGTCTACGCGCTGCGGCCGGTCGGAACCCCGGCCGGAGCGCCGGTCACCCTGGAGACCGTGCGGCGCGAACTGACCTTCCAGTTCGACCGGGTGGACCTCGCCACGGCGCAGCTTCGGCTGGTGGACTCGGTGGTGCAGGCCGGGCCGGAGCCCTGCACCACCTCGATGGCGGGCTACCTGCAGCCGGTGCTGGCCACCTCCCAGGGCGCCGCGGTGGCGCCGCCGACCGCGATCGACCCGGGCAACCACGCGCGGCCGGCCTGGCAGGTGTGCGGGGTGCTGGCGGGGAGCTGAAGGGGCGGACACGCCGACGGCCGGCGCCCCGGGGGAGGGGCACCGGCCGTCGACGTGTCCGGGGCTCAGCTGTCGTCGTGGCGCTCAGCTGTCGCCGTGCTCCGAGGAGGAGCCGCCGCCGCGGTTGTTGCCGCCGGTGAAGGTGTCGCGCAGCTTGCCGCCGACGGTGGCGGCGCCGCCGGCCACGTCCCGCAGCAGGCCCATCAGCGGGTCCTTGCTCTCCTTGACCGAGGTCGTGTAGTGCTCGGCGGCGGCCTTCCACTGCTCGCCGACCGAGGTGTCCCGGTCGTCCGTGCGGCGCGGGTAGGCGCCGGCCAGGATCGAGCGGTACTCGTCGCTCTCCGCCCACTTCTTCAGCTGGGCGACCCGGACCACCGCGAAGGGGTGGGTCTGCGGCAGCAGCTGGAGCAGCTTCAGAACGCCGTCGCGCAGGTCGCCGGCCTTCTCGTACTCCTCGGCCTGCTCCAGGAAGGCGTCGACGTTCATCTCGCCCAGGTTGTGCCCGCCGGCCAGCTTCATCAGGGCCCGCATGGACGCCTGGAGGTCCTGCCCGGCGAGCAGGCCGGCCCGGTCGCTGGACAGCTCGGCCTTGCGGAACCACTCCTTGAGCGCGGTGACGAGCGCCGTGATCGCCAGGTTGCCCAGCGGCACCCAGGCGATCCGGGTGGCGATGTTGGTGAGGATCATCAGCATCGTCCGGTAGACGGCGTGGCCGGACATCGCGTGGCCGACCTCGTGGCCGATGACCGAGCGCAGCTCCTCCTCGTCGAGCAGCTCGACGAGGCCGCTGGTGATCACGATGATCGGGGTGTCGATGCCGATGGTGAAGGCGTTGACCGCCGGGTCCTGGGTCACGTACAGGTCCGGGACCTGCTCCAGGTCGAGCACGTAGGCGGCGTCGCGCACCATGTCGTACAGCTCGGGGAACTGGCGCTCGGAGGTCTTCACGGCGGTGGCCAGGAACATCAGCCGGATCGCGCGCTCGGAGACCAGCCCGGCGAGCTTCTTCAGGATGTCGTCGAAGCCGGACAGCCTGCGCAGGGCGACCAGGGCCGAGCGGTCGGCGGGGTGCTCCCACGCCCGGGTGGAGATCTCGGGGAATCGCTGGCGTCGACGGCTCGGGGTCTTCGCGGTCGGGTCGGTCATGCTCTGAGTACCTCCTGGTCGACGGCGGCCCCGGCCGCAGTGGCCGGCCCCCGCTGGTCTTCGCCTGCAACGACTGTCTGTGCAACGTCCGCGGTTGCGTACTCGTCCCCGCGGCCAGCCTACGCGCGGGTCGGACCGTGCCGCAGGGGCCGGTGGGCGGCGCCGGTGTGAGGCGGGTTTACCCTGAATGCCCTGGAGAACCGAGACCGGACCCGGCCGCGGTACCGAGCAGTTCGAGGAGCCCTCAGATGTCCACCGACGCGCTGGTCAGCCTGGCCGCCCCCATCTCCGACGAGTCCGGCCCGGGCCTGTTCCTGCGGATCATCGTGATCGCGTCGTTCGTCGGGATCGGCCTGCTGATCTGGATCATGGCCCGCGCCTTCCGCGGCAACTAGGAACGTTCCCGGGTCGTGCGGGCTCCTGGGAACGTTCCTAGGACCTGCCGGCTCACACCCGGTCAGCGGCGGTGGGCCGCCGAGCGGTTGCCGTGTAACCACCCGTACGATGACGGGTGGGCCCTCACCGGCCCGGAACAACCCCCAGGTCCGTTCACCGAGCCGAGAAGGTCCCGCCGACCATGAGCACTGCCGCCGCACTCCCCGTTCTGAACCTGCTCGCCGAGGGCGAGGGGGGCAACCACGACAGCCTGAACCCGCTCCTGACGGGTGGCGCCGCGCTGGTCATTCTGCTGCTCCTGCTCTTCGTGACCACCCGCTTCAACCGGGACCGCTGAACCGCACCGCTGAACCGCGCCGCCGAACCGCGTCACGGGATCGCGTCACGGGACCGCTCGGGGAGCGTCCGGCCACCGGGCTGGCCGCTCCCTCACGCATCTGCCGACAACCCCCACCAGGGCGTTCCCGCCCCGTAACAGGCGTCGCGTAATGTGTGGCGGCATGGGAGAGCAGGCCGGGATTCCCGGCGGACCGGAACCGGTGAAGAAGCGCCTCGGGGTGATGGGCGGCACCTTCGACCCCATCCACCACGGCCACCTGGTCGCCGCCAGTGAGGTGGCGAGCGCGTTCCACCTGGACGAGGTGATCTTCGTCCCGACCGGGCAGCCCTGGCAGAAGAGCGACCGGGAGGTCACCCCGGCCGAGGACCGCTACCTGATGACGGTCATCGCCACCGCCGAGAACCCGCAGTTCTCGGTCAGCCGCATCGACATCGACCGCCAGGGACCGACCTACACCGTCGACACCCTGCGCGACCTGCACGCCCTGCACCCGGACGCCGACCTCTTCTTCATCACCGGCGCCGACGCGCTCGCCCAGATCCTCTCCTGGCGCGACTCCGACGAACTCTTCTCGCTGGCCCACTTCATCGGGTGCACCCGCCCGGGGCACACTCTGTCGGACGCCGGACTTCCGGTGGGCGGGGTCTCCCTGGTGGAGGTCCCGGCGCTGGCCATCTCCTCCACGGACTGCCGCAACCGGGTCGCCAAGGGCGAGCCGGTCTGGTACCTCGTCCCGGACGGCGTGGTCCGTTACATCGACAAGCGGGCGCTGTACGCGCCGCACGGGACCTGAGCCAGGAGCGGGCGTGACGGAACGCAGCGGCCAGCAGCCGGAGGATTGGTCCACCGGGCAGTACCAGCAGCCGTACCAGGGGTACCAGCACCCGCAGCAGCAGTACGACCAGTACGGGCAGCAGGGCGGGCACGAGCAGCAGGGCCAGTACGAGCAGCAGCAGTACGACCAGTACGGGCAGCCGGTGTACGGGCAGGGCGCGTACGGCGGCTACCAGGAGCAGGGGTACCAGCAGGGCCAGGCGTACCAGCAGACCCAGGGGTACCCGCAGCAGCAGGGCCAGTACGAGCAGCAGCAGTACGACCAGTACGGGCAGCCGGTGTACGGGCAGGGTGCGTACGGCGGCTACCAGGAGCAGGGGTACCAGCAGGGCCAGGCGTACCAGCAGGGCCAGCAGCAGCCGTACCAGGCCGCCCCGGTCGTCGCCGAGCCGCGGCCCGAACCCGCCGCCGAGCCCGCGCCCGCTCAGGATCCGGTCGAGCCCGCCGCGCCCGCCGTCGTGCCGCCGCCGCGCGGGCGCACGGCCCGGCCCGCCGCCGGGGCGGCCCCGGCCAAGCCCGCGCCCTCCGAGCAGGTCGCGGGGGCCCGGGCCGGGAAGGCCGGCGGCCGGGCGCCCAAGGACGCCTACACCACGGGCGAGTTCACCTTCGTCGACGAGGAGGCGGAGGAGTCCGAGGACGTCATCGACTGGCTGAAGTTCGCCGAGTCCCGCAGCGAGGTGCGCGCCGAGCGGCGCCGCAAGCTGCGCAACCGGCTGATCGGCCTCGGCGTGGTGGTGGCGCTCGCGGCGGGTGGCGTGGGCGGCTACCTGTGGTTCACCGGCGACAAGCCGACCGCGGCCGCCGCGGTCGGCGGGCGCCAGGTCAACGTCGTCCACCTGCGCGACCTCCAGGGCAAGGTGTCCAGCGCGCTGCTGGTCAACGACGCCTCCGGGAAGAAGGGCACGGTGCTGCTGCTGCCCGACACCCTGCGGCTGCCCGGCCCCGGCGACCCGCCGGTGACCACCGTCGGCCAGGCCATGGACGCGATCGGCGCCTCGGCGACCCGCGACGGCCTGTCCACCGTGCTCGGCGCCCCGGTGGCCGGCACCTGGCGGCTGGACACCCCGTACCTGGAACTGCTGGTCTCCCAGCTCGGCGGCGTCCGGGTGGACACCAACGCCGAGACCCACGAGGGCGGCAAGCCGGACGGCAAGCTGCTGTCCGCGGCGGGCAAGAACACCCTGCTCAGCGGCAAGGCCGCGGTCGCGTACGCCACCCTGCAGGCGCCCGGCGAGAACCGGGACGCCCAGCTGGCCCGGTTCGGACAGGTCATGGACGCGGTGGTGCGCACCATGCCGACCGACTTCAAGGACGCCAAGGACGACGTGCACCGGATGAACGCGGTGCTCGACCCCTCGCTGCCCGAGGACGCCCTCGCCGGGGTGCTCGTCCAGCTCGCCCAGCAGGCGAAGGACGGCCACTTCGGCACCAGCGCGCTGACCGTCAAGCCGGACGGCGGCCTGGACGAGGCGACCGCGGGCAAGCAGGTCAAGGACGTGCTCGGCGGCACCGTGAAGTCCGCGGCCTCGGCCGACGCTCCGGCCCGGGTCTCGCTGCAGGACGCCTCCGGCAACGACGCGGCGGCGGCCGCCGCGCAGGTCCAGATCGTCAACTCCGGCCTGACGTTCGTACCGGGCGGCGCCAAGACCGCCCCGCAGGCCGCCAGTGAGATCCGCTACACCGACGACGCCCGGCAGGCCGCGGCGAAGTCGCTGGCGACCAGCCTGGGCCTGCCGGACACGGCGGTGAAGAAGACGGGCGACGCCCAGACCGCGGACCTGCTGGTCGTGCTCGGCAAGGACTACCAGCCGCCGAAGAACCAGTAGGCGGGCGCGGGGCCGTGCCGGGTCGCGGCCCCGGGCGGCCTCCGGCGGTCCGCTACGGCCGCGCCGGGGGCTTCGTGACGGTCCGAGGCGGCTTCGTGAGGGTCCTCGTGGGCTTCGTGACGGTCCCCGTGGGCTTCGTGACGCTCCCCGTGGGCTTCGCGACGGTCCCCGGGGCCCCGGAAAACGGTTCCGGGGCCCCGGGGACGGCGTGAGATCCTGGAAGGCGACCCCGGCCGCGCGCCGGGGCGCCCCCCAAGCCGCCGAGCCGGAAGAACACCGTGACCGTCACCGACCACAGCCAGCAGCTCATCACCGTCGCCGCGCAGGCGGCGGCCGACAAGCTCGCGCACAACATCATCGCCTTCGACGTCAGCGAGGTGCTGTCGATCACCGACGCCTTCCTGATCGCCTCCGCGAACAACGACCGCCAGGTCCGCTCGATCGCCGAGGAGATCGAGGACCAGCTGCGCGAGCAGCTGGACATCAAGCCGGTGCGCCGCGAGGGCGAGCGCGAGGGCCGCTGGATCCTGCTCGACTACCTGGACATCGTGGTGCACGTCCAGCACTCCGAGGAGCGCTCCTTCTACTCGCTGGACCGGCTCTGGAAGGACTGCCCGGAGCTGCCGCTGCCCGAGGACGCCCTGGCCTCGCGCAACCGTCCCGACGCCATCACCGACGAGGCCGGCAACGCCGTCGCCCCGGCCGACGACTTCGGCAAGCCCGAGGACCTGCACTGAGCCGGGACGCGCGCGGCCCGCGCATCGTCTTCTGGCGGCACGGCCAGACCTCCTGGAACCTCGAATCGCGCTTCCAGGGCACCACGGACATCGAGCTGACCGGCCAGGGCGTCGTGCAGGCCCAGCGGGCGGCCCGGCTGCTCTCCGGCCTGCGCCCGGACCTGCTGATCTCCTCGGACCTCAAGCGCGCCCGGCGCACCGCCGAGGAGCTGGCCGCGGTCACCGGCCTCGACGTGCAGCACCACGAGGGCCTGCGGGAGACCTACGCGGGCTCCTGGCAGGGGCTGACCAACGCCGAGATCCGCGAGCGCTACCCGGAGGAGTACGCGGCCTGGGCGGCCGGCGAGCCGGTGCGCCGCGGCGGTGGCGGGGAGCTGGCCACCGAGGTCGCCGACCGCTCGGTGCCGGTGGTGCTGGAGGCCGTCGCCAAGCTGCCGGAGAACGGCACGCTGGTCGTGGTCAGCCACGGCGGCACCATCCGCACCATGCTCGGACGGCTGCTGGAGCTGGAGCCGTCCCTGTGGGAGTGCTTCGGCGGGCTGTCCAACTGCTGCTGGTCGGTGCTCGGCCAGGGGGCGCGCGGCTGGCGGCTGCTGGAGCACAACGCGGGCACGCTCCCGCAGCCGGTCATCGGCGACGACACCTGACGCCTTCGGCACGGGCCCCTGCGGGGGCCCGGGCGGGGGCCCGGAGAGGGCGGATTTCGCAGTTCCGGCCCTGACCAGCTAGAGTCTTCCTCGTTCGCAGGGAAGGAACGCGGCCCGGAAGGGAAGCGGGAGATCCGGTGAGTGCGGGGCTATAGCTCAGTTGGTAGAGCGCTTGCATGGCATGCAAGAGGTCTGGGGTTCAATTCCCCATAGCTCCACTCCGCATCGGCGGTCGTGGTCAGCCAGGGTCGCCCGTGTCGCGGGGCTATAGCTCAGTTGGTAGAGCGCTTGCATGGCATGCAAGAGGTCTGGGGTTCAATTCCCCATAGCTCCACAGTGGTTCGAGAGGCCGTCACCCAAGGGGTGGCGGCCTCTCGGCGTTCCCGGGGAGGTTCTGCCCCGAGCCCGGCGAGCTGAGCGACCTCCTCGCGTCGCGGCCCTGACGTGTGGCGGTGCGGGCCCGGCGTGTGGCGGCGTGAACCTGGTGTGTGGCGCCGCAGCGTCGGTGTGTGGCGGCGCAGCGCCGGCGTGTGGCGGCGCGGGCCTGGAGGGGACCGACGCCCTCGGGGGAGACGAGTGCCCGGCGAGCCTCGCCACCCGCGCCCGGCGCCTGGCAAGCCTTCAGGAAGCCTGCGGCGCCCCCGGGAGGACCGCCGCGGGGGAACGGATTTCTGAGCATGCCCCGGACCGTGTAAAGTAGTCGATGTCGCCGAGGGAAACGGACGGAAACGATCGGAAACCTCCGGTGACATCGCAGGTCGAGGGGCTATAGCTCAGTTGGTAGAGCGCTTGCATGGCATGCAAGAGGTCTGGGGTTCAATTCCCCATAGCTCCACAGCAGTCGAGAGCCGCCACCCGGAAACGGGGGGCGGCTCTTCGCCGTTCTGCCCCCGCCACCCGCGAACGGGCCGGAAAGACCGCTAACGTCGTGCCATGGCCGATCTGCAGCGAAGGCGGAACGAGGAGCTGGCCCGGATACTGCACCAGCTCGGTTGGAGCCCGGAACGGCTCGCCCGCGAGGTGAGCCTCGCCCTGCCGCCGGGCCTGGCCATCAGCTCCACCGCCCCGTACAAGTGGCGCGACCGCGGCATGGTGCCGCGCAGCCCGCACGACCAGGCCGTCTGCGAAGTGCTCAGCCGCACCCTGGGCATCGCCGTCACCTACGAACAGCTCTGGGGCCGGATGGGCGGCCACCGCGGCGCCAAGATCCTCTCGCCCCGGCTGCTCACCGACCCGTGGACCGCCGACACCGCCCAGACCGCGCTGCGCGAGGCCGCCACCGACGCCGGGCCCGTCCGCCTCACCGACCTGTTCCGCAGCGCCGACCTCGACCACGCCGCCGAGCGACTCGGCTCCACACCCCCGCCGGTCGGCGGCGGCGAAGGCGCGCTGCGCGTCGACCCCGGACTGGCCGGCGAGCTCGGCCTGTCCTACCGCAGCAAACAGCGGCTCGAACGCTCCTGCGGCGGCGGCCTCGTCCTCGGCCCCGCCCGGGCCGAACTCGCCATGCTGGCAAAGCTGTTGGAACTGGGATCGTACGACGAGCGGCTGGGCCGCGAACTGTACGGCACCGCCAGCAGACTCGCCCGGCTGGCCGGCTGGGCCGCGTACGACCTCGGCCACGACGCGGCCGCGCAGCGCGCCTTCGTCGCCGCGCTGCGCGCCGCCCACGTCAGCGGCGACGCCCGGCTCGGGATCGCCGGGCTCGGCGCGCTGGTGGTGCTCGCCACCCAGGGCGGCGGCGGGCGCGGCCTGGACGCCGTCTCCGCGCTGAGCACCGCCCTGGAGGCCCACGGCCCCGCGCTGAGCCCCACCGCCCGGGCCCGCCAGCTCGGCCGGATCGCTCGCGCGCACGGCCGCCGGGGCGAGGCCGAGCAGGCGGAGGCCGTCGCCGCCCGGGCCTTCGCCGAACTGGACGGCGTGCCCGGCACCGAGGAGACCAGGGCCGAAGTCGCCGGGATGGTGGGGGAGGGGCGAC
>NZ_JAFLNG010000302.1 GCF_017427025.1 Streptomyces sp. FH025 | reverse complement strand
GGGGCGGCGGCGCGCTCGGCCGGCGGCCGCGCTTGCGCTCGATGAGCTCCAGCGCGTTGGCGGGCAGCCAGTCGCCCGCCTCGCCGGAGGCGTCGTCCCGGGAGAACAGGTGCGGGGCCAGCTCGGCCTGGATCTGCGCGGGGGTGGGCCGCCGCTCGGGCGCCTGCTGCATGCAGGCGCGGACCAGGTCCATCAGCTCGCGCGGCATGCCGGTGAGGTCCGGTTCCTCGCGCAGCAGCTGGAACACCGTCTCGACCGGGTTGGAGCCCCGGTAGGGCGGGTGTCCGGTGGCGCAGAAGACCATCAGCGAGCCGAGCGAGAAGACGTCGCTGGCGCCCCGGACGGTACGGCTGTCGCGGGCCTGCTCCGGGGACATGTAGGCGGGGGTGCCGACCGCGACGTTGGTCATGGTCAGCCGGGTGCTGGAGACCCCGGCCGCGATGCCGAAGTCGATCACCTTCGGGCCGTCCTCGACCACCAGGACGTTGGAGGGCTTGAGGTCGCGGTGGACCAGCCCGGCCGCGTGGATGGACTGGAGGGCCTCGGCGATGCCGGCGACCAGCCAGCGGGTGGCGTCCACCGGCAGCGGGCCGCAGTCCTCGACCAGGTCCTCCAGCGAGGGCGCCGGGATGTACGCGGTGGCCAGCCAGGGCACCCGGGCGTCCGCGTCGGCGTCCACCACGGCCGCGGTGTAGAAGCCGCCGACGGTCTTGGCGGCCGCGATCTCCCGGGCGAAGCGGACCCGGAACAGCTCGTCCTCGGCCAGCTCCCCCCGGACGGTCTTGATGGCCACCCGCCGCCCGGACGCGGACCGCGCCAGGTAGACCAGCCCCATCCCACCCGCGCCGAGCCGCCCCAGCACCTCGAAGGGCCCGATCCGCCTCGGATCGTGCGCCGTCAGCTGGTCCACTCCGCTGCCACCTCCCCGTTGTCCGCACCCGCCGCGTGGTGCCGGTCCCGATTCTCCAATGCCGCCCGGCGCATCTCCAACCTCCCCCACTCGGAGACGGCCACCGCCCGGCCGCCGGCCGGCGGTGCCGGATCGGCCGGATTCTGACGCCCGCTCCGGCCGCCGCTTGCCCGCGACGGGACGGACCGTCCACTCGCGGGGCGGTCTCCGGCCATCACGGACCGTCACTCTCTGTCACCCGACCACCCCTCAGCGGACCCGCCGTCACGCTATGGGGTCAAAAGCACACGGGGGGGCTTCAACAGGGGGTTCGGAGCCCGGTGAATATCCGTCCGAAGCGGTTCATGCCGCTATAGCAACCCCCCGTGCGGAGTAATAGTCGCATCACCGAATCGCGCCAAGATCGTGCCACGGTAAGCTGACGGCATGACAGGACAAGTTCGCACCGTCGACGGTCGCGTCGCCGGGCGACGCGGACAGGAGACGCGGCAGAAGCTGCTCGATTGCCTCCGCGAGATGCTCAGCACGTCGCCCTATCGGGACGTCAAGGTCATCGACGTCGCCCGTATGGCGGGTACCTCCCCCGCGACCTTCTACCAGTACTTCCCGGATGTCGAGGGCGCGGTCCTCGAAATCGCCGAGGAAATGGCCAAGGACGCCGACACCCTCAAAGAGCTGGTGGCCGGAAAGTCCTGGGCAGGGAAGTCCGGACCGACCACTTCGGAAGAACTGGTCGACGGATTCCTCGCCTTCTGGCGCAAGAACGACGCCATTCTCCGAGTGGTCACGCTCGGTGCCGCCGAAGGGGACAAGCGGTTCTTCAAGATCCGCATGACCGTCCTCAACGCGGTCGCCAAGCCGCTCGCTGAGGCCGTCAAGGAACTCCAGGCGAAGGGTCAGGCCGACAAGTCGCTCGACCCGAACGCCGTCGCCGGGGCCCTGGTCTCGCTGCTCGCATCGGCGGCCGAGCACCAGAAGGCCTTCACTTCCTGGGGCGTCAAGGTCAAGGACCTCAAGCCCAACCTCGCTCCCCTGGTGTACCTGGGCGTCACCGGCAAGAAGGCGCCCAAGTAGGACCATCCGTTCGATCCCACCATCCGCTCCGCGCGCAGCCCCGGCCTCCTGTCCGGGGAACGACGGACGGCGGCCGTGTCCTCGGGGGAGGTCCGCCGACGTTCCGCCAGCGCGCCAGACATGCCGGTGGGCGGTCACCCCTCACGGGTGCCCGCCCACCGGCATGTCGTCGTTCGGTGAAACCTCTTGGTGAAACCTTTTCGCGGAGCCGTCCGCAGGGGCGCCTACGGGCAGCGCACGACCTGCCCGGCGTAGGCCAGGCCGCCGCCGAAGCCGAAGAGCAGGACCGGGTCTCCCGGGGAGAGCTCGCCGCGCTCGACCAGCTTGGAGAGGGCCAGCGGGATCGAGGCGGCCGAGGTGTTGCCGGAGTCGACCACGTCCCGGGCCACCACCGCGTCGTCGCCGAGGCCGAGCTTGCCGGCGATCGCGTCGATGATCCGCAGGTTGGCCTGGTGCGGGACGAAGCCCTTGAGCTCGGAGGGGTCGATCCCGGCCCGCTCGCAGGCCTTCCGGGCGAGCGGGGCGAGCTGGGTGGTGGCCCAGCGGAAGACGGACTGACCCTGCTGGCTGATCACCGGGTCCCAGCCGGTGATCACCACGGCGTCGCCCCGCTCCGGCTCGGAGCCCCAGACCACCGGCCCGATCCCGGGCTCGGCGCCCTCCTCCTGGGCCTCGACCACGGCGGCTCCCGCGCCGTCGCCGAAGATCACGCAGGTGGAGCGGTCGGTCCAGTCGAGCGTGTCGGACATCCGCTCGGCGCCGATCACCAGCGCGCGCCGCGCCGCGCCGGCCCGGATCGCGTGGTCGGCGGTGGCCAGGGCGTACGAGAAGCCGGAGCAGACGGTGTTGATGTCGTACGCGGCGGGCGAGCGCACCCCGAGCCGGGCGGCGACGGCCGCGGCGGTGTTGGGACTGCGTTCGATCGCGGTGCAGGTGGCGACCACGACCAGGTCGATCTCCGCCGCCGTCCGGCCGCTCCTGGCGAGCGCCTTCTGGGCGGCCTCGGTGGCGAGGTCGACCAGGGTCTCGCCCTCGGCGATGTGCCGGGTGCGGATGCCCACCCGGGTGCGGATCCACTCGTCATCGGTGTCGACGATCGCCGCCAGGTCGTCGTTGGTGAGGACCTTGGGGGGCTGGTAGTGGCCGAGTGCCACAATGCGCGAACCGCTCATACTGCCATGGAACCGGGTTACCCACTGGTCAGCGGGGCATGACCGGCTACAGGATCCGCAGCGGTGATCTGTAGGAGATCGACAAGGGCGCTTGGGGCGCCTGGGTCGCACGTCCTCCGAGGTCAGGCGGCCAGCGAGGTCGTGTCGCCCATCACGATCACCGGGTGGGCGGCCGGGTCCAGGGTACGGATCAGCTGGGCCATCTTGTCCTCGGGGATCGACACGCAGCCGTGGGTGGGGCCGTCGTGGTCGACGTGGAGCCAGATGCCGCCGCCCTTCTTCGAGCCCATCGGGCGGCGCGTGTCGAGCGGGGAGTTGCCGGGGACGCGGTTGTAGTTGATCGCGACCACGTAGTCGAAGGAGCCGGCCAGCTGGTCGCCGAAGAAGCCCGTGCCGGAGACGACGAAGCTCGCGTCCTTGGCGTACGGGAGCTTGCTGCCCGGGTCGCTCTTGCGGCCGCCGGCGTCGGTGAGGGAGAAGACGCCGATCGGGCTGCGCAGGTCGCCCTCGTTGTGGTCGGTGGTCCAGCCGTTCTTGCCGTTGTGGCCCTGCCAGGTCTCACCGGCCAGCCAGCGGCCCTCGGGGGTGCGGGTCCAGAGGGTGACGGTGTTGCGGTCGGTGTCCTTGCCCTGGCCGGAGGCGACGACGACCTGGGTGGTCTCGGCGGGGATCCTCGCGGTGAAGGAGGCACCGAGGCCGGGTATCGCGGCGAGCGAGCCGTCCGCGCGGGTCTGGCTGCGGTCGGCGGCCGGGGCCTCGGACCGCCGGTCGGCGGCGGCCTGGACGGCGCCCTGGGCGGGTGCGGGCTGGTCCGGCTTGCTGACGCCCTCCGGCCCGGGGCCGTCGGCGGCGGCGAGGCCGGGCTTGGCGCCGTCCTGGCCGACGGTGTACCAGCCGGCGGCGGCC
This sequence comes from Streptomyces sp. FH025, assembly GCF_017427025.1. Taxonomy (GTDB): domain Bacteria; phylum Actinomycetota; class Actinomycetes; order Streptomycetales; family Streptomycetaceae; genus Kitasatospora. The sequence goes on along the minus strand of NZ_JAFLNG010000302.1, from coordinate 4,895 downwards.
GTGATCAGTAGCGCGGTACCGGCCATCACGGCCTTGCCGTGACGTTTCTTCTTCGCCTTGCGCCGGTTGACCCGGGCGGCCGTCCGGGAACCCGTCACCGGCGCCGGGGCGGGCACGACGGACGCGAGCGGCGCGGGCTCCGCCTCGTAGGCGGGCTGCTCGTAGGCGGGCTCGTAGGCGGGCTCGTGGACGGGCGCGTAGAGGGACTCGTCCGCGGGCTCCGGCGCGTAGGGCTGGAACTGCTGCTCGTACGCCTCGTAGTACCCGTCAGGGGTCTGCGCGTAGGACTCGTACGGCTGCTGCTGCTCGCCGTAGTAGTACTGCTGCGGCGTCAGGGAGCCCGGCTCGGGCATCGGCTGGTACGGCGGGTAGTCGGTGGCGCGATGAGAACCGGACATGCCGTCGATCCTGCCAAACGCCGCACCCGTTGGTAAACCCGGGTCGCGTGCGGGAGCCGTGAAGACACCGCCGCCCGGACCGCGGTGCGGTCCGGGCGGCGGTGAGTTCGCAGGTCAGAGGCGCATCGCCTGCGGGGTCTCGCGGCGCGTCAGGTCCGGGCCCTCGTACTCGCGGATGACCTCGTAGCGGGTGTTGCGCTCGACCGGGCGGAAGCCGGCGTCCCGGATCAGGCCGAGCAGGTCGTCGCGGCCGAGCTTGTTCGGGGTGCCGAAGTTGTCCGCGTCGTGGGTGATCTTGTACTCGACCACCGAGCCGTCCATGTCGTCGGCGCCGTGGCTGAGCGCCAGCTGGGCGGTGGTGACGCCGTGCATCACCCAGAAGACCTTGACGTGCGGGACGTTGTCGAAGAGCAGCCGGGAGACCGCGAAGGTCTTCAGCGCCTCGGCTCCGGTGGCCATCTCGGTGCGGGCCATCAACTTGTTGCGCACGACGCCGTCCTTGGAGTCGTGGAAGTCGTGCTGGTAGCGCAGCGGGATGAAGACCTGGAAGCCGCCGGTCTCGTCCTGCAGCTCGCGCAGCCGCAGCACGTGGTCCACGCGGTGGCGGGGCTCCTCGATGTGGCCGTACAGCATGGTGCAGGGCGTCTTGAGGCCCTTGCTGTGGGCCAGGCGGTGGATCCGCGACCAGTCCTCCCAGTGGGTGTCGTGGTCGACGATGTGCTGGCGGACCTCCCAGTCGAAGATCTCCGCGCCGCCGCCGGTCAGCGACTCCAGGCCGGCGTCGATCAGCTCGTCCAGGATCTCGTCGGCCGACAGGCCGCTGATCTTCTCGAACCAGTGGATCTCGGTGGCGGTGAAGGCCTTCAGCGAGACGTTCGGCAGGGCCGCCTTGAGCTCCCGCAGCGAGCGCGGGTAGTAGCGCCACGGCAGGGTCGGGTGCAGGCCGTTGACGATGTGCAGCTCGGTGAGGGACTCGCTCTCCATCGCCTTGGCGAGGCGGACGGCCTCCTCGATGCGCATCGTGTAGGCGTCCTTCTCGCCCGGCTTGCGCTGGAACGAGCAGTACGCGCAGGACGCGCTGCACACGTTGGTCATGTTGAGGTGGCGGTTGACGTTGAAGTGGACGACGTCACCGTTCTTCCGCGTCCGCACGTGGTGGGCCAGCCCGCCCAGCCAGGCCAGGTCGTCGCTCTCGTAGAGCGCGATCCCGTCCTCGCGGGTCAGCCGCTCACCCGCGTAGACCTTCGCCTCCAGCTCGCGCTTGAGCCCTGCGTCCATGCGGTGACCCGCCTCCTCCGACATTCGATTCCTTGCCGGAACGAGCGTACGCCTATGCCGACAGCAGCTCCGCGAGCAGTGCGGGTTCGATGTTGCCACCGCTGACCACGGCCGCCACCGCCTGGCCCCCGGTCTCGGCGGCGCGGTGGAAGTACGCGGCCGGGGCGACCGCGCCCGAGGGCTCGGCGACCAGCCGGCCGCGGCGGGCGAGCAGGGCGACGGTGGCGCGGATCTCGTCCTCGGTGACGGTGACGATGTCGTCCACGTAGGCGGTGACGTGCTCGTACGGCAGCACGCCGAGCGAGGGGGTGCGCAGCCCGTCCGCGACGGTGCGGTAGGTGTCCTCCACCGGCCACTCCACCCGGCGGCCGGAGCGCAGGCTGGCCTGCGCGTCGGCGGCGAGCTCGGGCTCCACGCCGATCACCCGGATGCCCGGGCGGGTGAGCTTGAGCGCGGCCGCCGTCCCGCCGATCAGGCCGCCGCCGCTGACCGGCACCAGGACGGTGTCCAGCTCGACGGGGGCGTCCTCGGCGATCTCCAGACCGACCGTGCCCTGACCCGCGATGATGTACGGATCGTCGTACGGCGGCACCCAGACGTAGCCGTGCTTCTCGGCCAGCTCGCCGGGCAGGGCGTCCCGCTCCGCCGGCGCGACCAGCACCACCTCTGCGCCGTAGGAGCGGGTGGCCGCCACCTTCACCGCGGGCGAGGTGTCCGGCATCACGATCACGGCCTTGATGCCGAGCAGCTGCGCCGCGTACGCCACCGCCTGCGCGTGGTTGCCGCTGGACTGGGCGACCACGCCGCGGGAGCGCTCGTCCTCGGTGAGCGCGGCCAGCCGGTTGTACGCGCCGCGGGTCTTGAAGGCCCCGGTCGGCTGGAGGTTCTCGGGCTTCAGCCAGAGCCGCCGTTCACCCTCGGCCGCCCAGGGGGCGGGGACCAGCGGGGTGCGCACGGCGACCCCGGCGATCCGCTGCCGAGCGGCGCGCAGCTCCTCCAGACCGACCAGTGCCATCTCGATCACTCTCCTACGGGAGGGAGTTCGCTCACCCGGTTCTCCCACTTCGTGGAGAGTACGACAGTGGTGCGGGTCCGGGCCACGCCCTTCGTGCCCGAGATCCGCTTGACCACCGACTCCAGGCCGGCCACGTCGGCCACCCGGACCTTGAGCATGTAGGAGTCGTCGCCCGCGATGAACCAGCAGTCCTCGACCTCGTTGAGGTCCTTCAGCCGGAACGCGACGTCCTCGTGGTCGGCCGCGTCGGTGAGCTGAAGGCCGATCAGGGCCGTGACGCCGAAGCCGAGCGAGGCCGGGTTGACCGTGGCCCGGTAGCCGGTGATCACCCCCGCCTGCTCCAGGCGGTTGATCCGGTCCGTGACGCTCGGGCCGGAGAGTCCGACCAGCCGGCCCAGCTCGGCGTAGGACGCGCGGCCGTTCTCCCGGAGCGCCTGGATGAGCTGTCTGTCCACCGTGTCCATATACCGTCCGCGTCCTTCCGAACCTCACCAGACCCACAGATCATTATCCGGATTCAAAGGCGCCATGCGCTGAACGACCCGGATATCGCAGAGAAGATACTCTCCCGCCTTCGGTCTCCTTACTCCCCCTCAGCCGGTGCGGCGTCGCCGCTGCCGTTCCTGCGGGCGGCCGCCCCCAACTCCCCTTCCCAGCGCAGGTACAGGGAATGCGGCACACCGACCGCGTCCAGCACCCGGCCGGCCACGAAATCCACGAGTTCGCGCACGGTGGAGCCGCCGGCGTAGAAACCGGGCGAGGCGGGCAGCACGACCGCCCCCTGCGCGTCGAGCTCCACCAAGTGCTTCAACGTCACCCCGTTGAGTGGTGTCTCGCGCACGCACACCACCAGCGGGCGGCGCTCCTTGAGGGTGACACTGGCCACCCGCTGGAGCAGGTCCTTGCTCAGGCCGAGCGCGATGCCGGCCACCGCGCCGGTGGTCGCGGGGACCACCAGCATGCCCTTGGCGGGGTACGAACCGCTGGACGGGCCGGCCGCGAAGTCCCCGGCGGGCCAGTAGCGGACGTCGTCCAGGCCCTCGTCGGTGCCGAGCCAGGCGGCCAGGTCGGTGCGCCAGTGGGCGTCCCGGAAGGAGATGCCGGTCTCGTCCAGGATGGTGAGCCGGGCGGCCCGGCTGACGATCAGGTCCACCGCCTCACCGGCGGCGAGCAGCGCCCGGATCACCGAGGCCGCGTACGGCGTCCCCGACGCTCCCGAGACCCCGACCACCCACGGCTGACGCTTCGCAGTTCCCATGGGGCATTTCTATCCGGCTTCACCCCGTTCGTTCACCCGCACCCACCGGCCCGGCCGTCCCTGGGAGGATGGGCGCATGGCAGCGACCCTCGTCGACCTCACCCATCAGGTGACCACCGCGATGCCGGTCTACCCCGGCGATCCGGCCGTCCTGCTGGAGCCCGCGCTCACCACCGCCACCGCGGGGGTGAACGTGCTGGCCCTGCACCTCGGCTCGCAGTCCGGGACGCACGTGGACGCGCCGTACCACGTGGACGTCACCTGGCCCACGCTGGACGGGCTGCCGCTGGAGCGGTTCACCGGCCCGGCCGTGGTGGCCGACCTGCGCGGGCTGGAGCCCCGGGCGGCCGTCACCCCCGAGCTGCTGGCGCCCGCGCTGGAGCGCTGCGGCGAGGGTTCCGTCCTGCTGCTGGCCACCGGCTGGGTCCGGCACTGGGGCACCGAGGCCTACCTCGCCCACCCGGCGCTGACCCCGGCCGCCGCCGAGGCGATCGTCGCCGCCGGGGTTCGGACGGTCGGCGTGGACGCGCTGAGCGTCGACCCCACCCCCGACCCCGGTCCGGGCGACCCGGCGGTGGCCGCGCTGCTCGCCGACCTCACCGACGAGCACGACCAGGCCGCCGAGGAGCCGACCCTGGCCGCGCACCGGGTGCTGCTGGGGGCGCCCGGCGGCGGGGTGATCGCCGAGAACCTGACCGACCTGCGGGCGCTGCTGGAGGCGCAGGAGGCCGGTCGGCCGGTGGAGGTCTCGCTGTTCCCGCTGCGGCTGGTGGCGGCGGACGGCGCTCCGGTACGGGCGGTGGCCCGGCTGGGCTGAGCCCGTCGTCCAGCGGCGCACGGGACTTGGTCTAGACCATCCCCCGGTAGCGCCACTACGCTGTCCGGCCATGGCTGAGATCATCGGAGTGGTCGAGCGACTCTGGCGCTACCCCGTGAAATCCACCGG
>NZ_JAFLNG010000301.1 GCF_017427025.1 Streptomyces sp. FH025 | reverse complement strand
TGTCGCCGCCCTTGTCCGCGCCGCAGGCCGAGGCGGTTCCGAGCGCGGCGAGGATGAGGACGGCGATCCCCACGGTTCTGTGTCGGTGCATGGGGTGAGGTCTCCCGGTTCTGGCGGACGGTGTGGTCATGGGAGGGCGGCGGGGCCCGTCCGGTTCCACAGATGCGCGTGCGGCCCCACCGGCCGAAGGTGGCTGGTGGGGCCGCACGGGGGAAGCAGCGTCAGCCGGAGATCTTCCACAGGCCGCGGCCGTGGGTGGCGGCCATCAGGTAGCCGCCGTCGGGGGAGACGGTCAGGTCGGAGACGGAGGCGTTCGGCAGGCCGGCGCCGAGGCGGCTCCAGCCGGCGGAGCCGTCGGCCACGAACACGCCGACGTCGCCGCCGACGACGACCTGGCCCTTCCAGACCTTCACCACGCTGAACGGGGCGTCCGGCAGGTTGCCGCTGATGTCCGTCCAGTGCGCGCCGCCGTCGCGGGACTCGAAGACGTGGCCGACGCCGGCGCCGTCGATCCAGTGGCGGCTGTACGAGCCGTAGACCGCGTAGACGTGGCCGGCGTCGGCCGGGTCGACGGTCAGGCCGGTGACGAAACGGTTCGGCAGCTCGGGGGCGCTGATCCGGTGCCAGGCGCCGCCGTAGTTGGTGTCGATGCCGGAGGTGAACGGCGTGGCCGCGCCCGGGTTGCAGCCGTTGCCGGTGCCGCACCAGCCGACGTAGGTGGTGGTGCCGGAGACGGCGACGGCGGTGGAGGCGTTGCCCGCGCCGAGGTCGCGGACGGGCTTCCAGTCGCAGACCTGCTGCCAGCAGGTGGTGTCCCAGCCCTTGCCCTGGTTGTCCCAGACGTAGCGGCCGCCGGCGACCCAGTGGTCGGCGTTGCCGGGGTCGGCGGAGAACGGCGCGTTGAAGCGGCCGTCGCTCTCGCACGGGCTGGTCTTGTTCTGCTTGCAGTTGGGCGTCACGTAGTACCAGCTGTGGCCGCCGTCATCGGACTTGGCCATCGCGAGGTTGGTGTACTCGGCGACCACCCGGTTGCCGTTCTTCGGGTCGACGACGACGTCGAAGCCGTCGCCGCCCTTGGGCTCGGCCATGTGGTCGCTGCCCGGGGTGAGGACGGAGTAGCCGTTGTCCTGGAGGCCGCCCCAGGCGATGTCGCCCTTGCCGTCGGGGGAGGCTCCGAGGCCGCCGTAGAAGTACTGGAGCGTGCGCAGGGTGGCGTTGCGGTCGGTCCACCGGACGACCTTGCGCAGGGCGGCCGGGCGGGACCAGACGCCGCCGTCGTTGCCGAAGTACGCGGTGCCGTCGGGGGCGACGGCGGCGGCGTGCTGGTCGGGGTGGGTGGTGTCGGGGCAGGTGTTCCTGGCCGGGTCGTCGTCGTAGCAGGGCAGGTCGTAGTTCCAGTACGGCCCGATGGTGTCCCAGGTCCTGCCGCCGTCGGAGGTCTCGTAGATGTCCTCCAGGCCGAGGTAGACGTGGTTCGGGTCGGCCGGGTCGACGGTGACGTACTGGTCGTACCAGGCCTGGGCGCCCGGAGTGCCGGCGCGGCCGCCGGAGGCCTTGAGCTTGGCGGCGTCGGCGAGCTTGGTCCAGGAGCCGGAGACGTCACCGGAGTCGGCGGAGAAGACGCCGCCCAGGCTGACGTTGGTCGGGTCCTCGACGACGGCGTACAGCTTGTTGCCGTCCGGGGTCCACTCGAAGGTGGTGCGGCCGAAGTGGCCGGCGTCGAGGTCACCGCGGGGGGTGGCCCTGGTCCAGGTCGCGCCCGCGTCGTCGGAGACGTAGAAGCCGTTGTACTGGAGGTCGGCGGGCGTGGTGCCGCCGCGCCAGCCGAGGGCGGCGACGACCGTCTGACCGTGGCTGCCGGGCCGCACGCGCACGTCGGTGACGAAGGAGGTGCGGTACGGCGAAGCGGTCGGGTTGGGGTCCGGCTTGAGCACCGTCTGCCAGGGGCTGCGGATCTGCTTCGACGGGTGCTTGAGCAGGCCCTGGTTGGTGGCGACGTAGACCTGGTTGTTCTCGGCGAAGGAGATCCGGAAGACCATGCTGTTGGCGACCCGGTCGCCGACCAGCTGGAAGGTCTGCCCGTGGTCGGTGGAGCGGTAGACGCCGCCACCCGCGATGCCGTCGGCGTTGCTGTTCGCCTCGCCCGTGCCGACCCACAGCGAGTGGTCGGCCGGGTTGACCGCGACCGCGCCGATGGAGAGCGTGTCCTGCTGGTCGAAGACCGGCGTCCAGTGGGCGCCCTGGTCGGTCGAACGCCAGACACCGCCCCCGGCGGCACCGGCGTACAGGTACTGCCCGTCGACGGCCAGCGAGGTGATCCGGCCCGAGGCGACGCCGTGGCCGGCCATGTGCGGGCCGAGTTCGTACGAGTGGTCCGAGGTGTCGTACGGCGCGCTGGAGAGCTCGCTCCAGCGACCGCCGCTGACGGGCATGCCGTTGGCGCTCTGGCGGCCGGCGGCGAAGGCCTCCGAGCTGACCGTCGTGCCGGGGGCGGTGCGGACGGCGCTGTAGGCGGCGTCGGCGGCGAGGATGTCGGCGCTCTCACCGCCGCCCTCGCCGCCGTCCTCGTCCCCGAACGCCTCGGGGCCGAAGGGCGGCAGGGCGGATCCGTCGGTGATGGCGGTGCCGGGGGTGGTGCCGGCCGGTGCGGCGTGGCCGGGTATCGCGGTGAACAGCAGCAGAGCGGGCAGGGCCGCGCTCAGGGCTACGCGGGTTGCGCGGCGCCTGGCTGAACTCATCGGGGCTCCTCACGGATGACGCGGAAGTGCGGCCCCAACCTGCCGTCTTCGATCATTCCAAGGAAGAGCTGTGCGGGAGTATTTGCAGATGCGTTAGATATCGGATGCGAACGATGCCCGAGAGTGAACCCCCTTCGGCTGAAGACCGGTTGCGACCTCGGAGTATTCCGTTGCCTTTAACCGATTTCACAGAATTGAGTTTTAACCATGCGTTACGCGGATCCCCTTCACGTGCCGCCACGACACCGCCGTCCGCCAGTGGCGCGGGGCCGCTGAACGGAAGGGGGTGTTCTCAGAGCCGTGCCGTGATGGCGACCAGCAGGGCCGCCAGGCCCACGGTCAGCCATGCGACGTAGTCCCCGAGCAGCCCGGAGTGCAGGCGCCGGAGGGGAAGGACGGCCGCCCGGTACAGCCTGCCGGTGCCGCGCCGGGGATCGCGGCGGAGGGCCGCGGTGGCGAACCCCGCGGCCAGCAGGACGGAGAGCAGGCCCAGCCCGGTGCCGGAGGCCGTCCACCAGGCCTCGGGTGGAGGAGCGGCGGGCGGAGCGGGCCGGCCGAGGACGTCGGCGAGGTAGCCGGCCCGGTCGGTGAAGGCCGCCGCTCCGGACGCCAGCGCCCGTCCGATCCCGGGCAGGACGCCGACGGCCAGGCACCCGGCCAGCAGCAGGCCGGGGACCGCGACCATCGGCCTCGGCAGTCGGCGCTCGGTCGGACGGATCTCGGGTTCCTCGCCCTCGCCGCTGGTCGCGGCGACCTCGGGGAGCTCCGTGGGCGGGGCGCCGACCCCGCCGAAGACCCGTAGGCCGGCGCGCAGCACCGCGCCGCCGGTGAGCGCGGAGACCAGGACGAACTCGGCCGGCAGCCAGCCGAGTTCATGCCCGGCGGCCTCCTCGGTGAGGGCCTTGCCGAGTCCGGTGCCGAACGGCGGGAGGCCGGCCAGGGCCAGTGCGCCGAGGACGAACAGCAGCCCGGGCAACCGGAGTTCGCGGGCTCGGCCGTGCAGTCCGTGTTCGTCCACGGAGCCGTACCGGTCGAGGAGGACGCCGGTGAGGCCGAACAGGGCGGCCTTGGCGCCGGCGTGGCCGGCCACGTAGACCGCCGTGCCGGCCAGTCCGGCCGGGTCGAGCAGCGAGGCGCCGATCAGGAAGAGGCCGATGTGCCCGACGGTGGAGAAGGCGAGCATCCGCTTCAGGTGGCGCTGCTGCCAGCACATCACGGCGCCGACCAGCGCGGTCAGCACCCCGGCGGCGAGCAGGGTGCCCCGGACGATGTCGTCCGGGAGCCCGCCCGTTCCGGCGAAGACCACTCGGTGGATCCGTGCCACCCCGTAGACGCCGAGTTCGACCATCACCCCGGACAGCAGCATGCACACCGGGCTCGGCGCCACGGCGTGCGCGTCCGGCAGCCAGAAGTGGAAGGGAACGGCCGCGGCCTTCACCAGTGGACCGGCCAGGACCAGGACGAAAGCGACCACGACCAGGGCGTCCCGGCCGTGCCCGGTCGCGGCTCGCGCGTCCAGGGCGGCGCCGATCTGGGCGAGTCCGAGCTCTCCGGTGCGGGCGTACAGCAGGCCGATGCCGAGCAGGGAGAGGTACGCGGCGGCCGAGTTGACCAGCCCGAACGCGAGCGCGCCGTGCAGCGGCCGCGGGTCCTCGATCCGGTATCCGGTCAGGGCGTAGGCGACGGCGCCCATCAGCTCGAAGAAGACGAAGGCGTCGAAGAGGTCCCCGGTGAGCGTGAAGCCGCACATCCCCGCTTCGAAGAGCAGCAGCAGGGCCGGGAAGATTCCGCCGTGCTCGCCCGATGGTTCGTCGAAGTACCGCCAGGCGTAGCCGAGCACGGCCAGCACCAGGACGGCGGCGAGCAGCGCGAGCCCGATGCCGAGCCGGTCGGCGACCAGGACGATGCCGACGCTGTGGCCGCCCGTCGGCGTCCAGTCGCCCAGCCAGGACACCGCCCGCCCGTTCGGGCTGGTGCGGATCCACAGCAGGCAGAGGCAGGTGACGTCGGCGGCGGCCCAGGCGGTGGCGAGGGCATCGCGGGCGGGTCGGGGCAACCACCGGCCGGCGACGGCCAGGACGGCGGCGCCCAGCAGCGGGATCGCGACGGCCAGCGGCAGCAGATCAGCGGTGCTCACCGGCCGTCACCCTCGCAGTCCGGCGAGTTCCTCCGGGTCCACCGTGCCGTGCCGCTTGCGCAGTTGGATCACCAGGGCGAGGAGCAGCGCGGTGACGGTCGCCCCGACGACGATGTCGGTCAGCGCGAGGGCCTGGACCACCGGGTCGACCACCGGGGCGTCGGTCGGCAGGTCGGAGTAGACGGGCGCGGTGGCGCCTCGGCGGTAGCCGACCGCGAGCAGCAGGACGTACGTGGAGGACTGCGCGACGGCCAGGCAGCCGACCGCCTGCACCAGGTTGCGGCTGGTGACGAGCCCGTACAGCCCGGCGAGCAGGATCCATCCGGCGACCAGGTAGGGGAAGACGCTCAACGGGGCCTCCTGCGGGGAACGACTTCGACCGCCTGGTCCAGGAAGTGCGCGAGCAGCACCACCACACCGGAGGCGACCTCCACCCCGACGGCGGCGTTGATCACGGCGACCAGCCCGCTGGAGGACAGCTGGTTGAAGGTGCCGAGCGGCAGGGTGTTGGTGAGGTAGGCGGTGCCCTGGGCGAGGCCGATCAGCCCGAGTGCGGCGTAGGCTCCGGCGGCGATCGCGTCCGTCACGTCCAGGACGGCCAGCGGGCGGACACGCTTGAGTACCAGGTAGTCGGCGGCGACGTAGGCCAGGTGCAGCGCGGTGGCCAGCGCCACGCCCCCCTGGAAGCCGCCGCCGGGGCTCAACTGGCCGTGGGCGACGAGGTATCCGCCGGTCAGCAGGGTGACCGGCAGCAGTGCGGCGCCGAACAGCCGGGTGCTGGGCAGGACGGGTTCGGCGGCGGCGCGGCGCTTGCGTTCGTCCCGGGCCAGGCGCAGCAGCATGCCCGCGCCGAGCACCGAGCCGAAGAGGATCGATTCCTCGCCGAGGGTGTCGAAGGCCCGCTGGTCGAAGTTGACGGACGAGACGATGTTGGCGGTCCGCCGGGCCAGGCCGGCGGCCACCGCCCTTTCACCGTACGGGTGTTGTGTGCCGCCGAAGCCGGGCAGTTCGGTCGCGGCGGCGATCAGCGCGGCGGCCAGGACGGTGGCGGCGGTCAGGAAGAGCCGGAGGCGGGCGACGCGGCTCACTCGGTGTGGTCCGGGCGATCGTCGGGGTGCTCTTCGCGGCGCACTCGGCGGACGGTCAGCAGGATCAGCAGCGGCGTGATCGCGCTGCCCACGCCCAGCTGGGAGAGCGCGACGTCCGGTGCCTGGAGCACGGTGAACAGCAGGGCGAGGCAGAGCCCGAGCAGGGCGAGGACGGCGGCCTGCCGGACCGGGTCGCGGGTCAGCGCGGCGGTGGTCGCGGTGACGGAGGTGAGCAGCAGCGCGATCACGATCAGGGCGTTGGTCACCGCTCGGTCCTTCGCTCGGCGTGCACGGTGGTCCTGGCGACGGCCATGGTGGTGATGGTGCCGCCGACCGCCAGCAGCAGGCCGATCACCAGCAGCTTCACGGCCGCCCGCCCCGGACCGGTGTCCACCGCGAGGGCGAGGGCGACCAGCGGAGCGCCCAGGACGGCGGCGGGGGAGAGCGCGTGCAGCCGCAGGTACGGGCCCGGCAGCACGACGAGGGCGAGGGCGGCGAGCAGCAGGGCGGCGGTGCCCGCGCCCAGCAGGACCAGGGCGAGGAAGTGGCGGACCGTCACCGTTCCCTCCCGGCCAGGAAGCGGGTGAACACCAGCGTCCCGGCGGGCGCGAGCACGGCGAGGTCCAGTGCCAGGTCGGTGTACGAGGTGCGGCCGAACCCCTGCGTGAGCAGCAGCAGGACGACGGCCGTCGCCGTCGCGGCGAGGCTGAGCGCGGCCACGCGCTGCTGCGCCGAGCCGCGCAGCCCGAGCAGGAGACAGGGCCCGATCCCGCCGACGCCGAGCACGGCGGCCGTCACCAGCCAGGCGTTCACGGGGCTTCGCCCGTCAACGCCCGCTCCAGCGCGGACACTTCACCGCCGAGTGTGTGCACGGTCAGGCTGCCGTCCTCGGCGTCCACGGCGACGGCGCCGGGTGTCGCGGACAGCAGGGCCGCAGCCCAGGCCGGTCCGGTGCCGGGTGCGAGCCGCACGGTGCGGAACCCGCCCCGCCGGCGGCGCGGTGACAGCACGGCGAGTGCGAGCCGGCCGGTGTCCGCCAGCAGGGTCCACGGGAACGCCCAGAGCGCCTGCGCCAGCCGCGCCGGTCCGCCCGTGGCGGCCCCCGAGGCGCGTCGCACCGCGACGGCGCCGACCGCGCCGAGGACGGCGAGGCCGCCGCCGACCGCCACCTCCAGTGGCGTCACCGAGCTGATCAGTACGGTGTTCAGCAAGAGCAAAACCCCCCACCAGAGCAGGAGTTCGACCGCTGTCCGCATCGCTCCACCCCCAAGTCCCGCTGTCAGGGCGCCCGTCACCGTGGCGGGCGCCCCAGGTCTACCGCCCGGTCGGCGGACGCGTGCCGCGCGCAACGCCGCCGGACGCGCGATCGCCGTAGCGGACCACCCGTTCGCCGGACGGCGCAGCCGAAACCTCCGATGATCGGCCCGGTCGGCCCACTCGATTCAGTCTGTTCAGTCGGGCGGCTCGTGCGGCTCCGGCTCGTGACTCGGCTCCGTGGCGTCCTGCGGCTCCAGCCCGTGGTTGGGATCCGTCCCCTCGAACTCGGAGCCGTCCTGCGGCCTTTCCCTCCCCGTGGGTGCGGGCAGCGGTCCGCCCTCGCCGGTCATCCGGGACTCCGGGGTCTCGACCGGTACCGGCGGGTCCTTCGGAACGGGCTTCTTCGGATTGCTCATCGCGTCCACCTCCGGGGGAGGGGAGGGCGGGTGGTCAGGGCCCACGGAGCGCCTCGACCACGCCGTCCCGAATTCGTGCGGGTCAGTCCTTCCCCGCGTCCTTGACCTTCTCGGCGGCCTGCTTCAGGTCGCTCTTGACCTGCTTGCCACGCCCCTCGGCCTCGACGACCCGGTCGCCCGTGGCCTGCCCGACGGTCTCCTTGGCCTTGCCCTTGGCCTTCTCGGCCGCGTTGCGCAGCTTCTCCTCGGTACCCATGTCCGGTACTCCTCTCGTGATGGGGGCGAGAACCACTCAGCCCGGCGCTTGCCCTGAGGAGGCGTTTCCACACCTCGTCCTGGGGCACTTGCCGGTCGCCGCCCGGCGCGGTCACGGCGATCGCCTCTGTTTCCCGTCCGCCGGGCGTGTAACCGTGGTGGAGCCGGGCAAACGCGGGTCATGGACGAGTGGGCAGCGGACCCGGCGACGCCCGGGATGGCCCCCGCTTCGGCCGACCGTGCGGCCCGCGGTCGTGCGCGGCACAATGGCCGGGACGGCGCGTCGCCGTCGCGACCGGACCGGGAGCCCGCCATGCCGCCGACCGCCGAGGGCGCCGCAGTGGGCGAGGGGGCACGGAACGCCGCTCTGTGGGCCACGGTGGATCGCAAGGGTCCGGTACGGATCGGTTTGCGATCACCGAAGCCGACAGGGTGCTGACGATCCATCCAGATCTGGTGCCGGCGCTCGAGCAGCCGGGCCCGCCACCACCTGGAAGCACGCCGCGGCCCGGTGTGAGGAGGCTCTGATGAACCGCCCCGGGGAAGACCCTCGGCACGGACGACAGGAACGGCCCGGACGACACGGACCGGTCGGGGCGGGGAGCCCGGGGCAGACCAGGAGGCTCGTACTGACGGGCAGTGAGGGTGCGGTGCACCGCAGCCGTGAGTTCAGCGAAGAGGCCCTGCGGTCCTGGCAATGGATCCCGACAGCCGACGACGAGCAGCACGCCCTCGCCGAGGATGTCCTGCTCATGGTGTCGGAGCTGATCACCAACGCCTGCCTGCACGCCCCCGGGGGCCCGCGCGAGCTGCGGCTCAACTGGGACGGCGCCCGGCTGCGCGTGGAGGTCACGGACGCGAGCCCGGTGCCACCCCGGCTGCGCCCGTACGCCGACCCGGGTCGGCCGGGCGGGCACGGCCTGCGCGTGGTGGACCGGTTGGCCCGGGACTGGGGCTGCTTGCCCGAAGGGACCGGGAAGCTCGTGTGGCTGGAGGTGCCGTCCCCGTTCGGCCGTCACATCCAGCGGTCCTTACGCGCAGCCGGTCCTACTGCTGCCCGGGGTGC
>NZ_JAFLNG010000300.1 GCF_017427025.1 Streptomyces sp. FH025 | reverse complement strand
TGCAACTGCGGCTCCGGCGGGAGCGGCAGCTGGCGGGTGCCGGCGTCGAGCTTGCGGAGGGCGCTGGCCAGCGCCAGCGGGTCGCCGGTGATCCGGGCCCCGTCGGCGTCCGCCTGGTACTCCCGGGAGCGGCTGACCGCCATCTGGATCAGCCCGGCGGCGATCGGTCCGAGGATCATGATGGCGAGCATCCCGAACAGCCCCGGCCCGTCGTCGTCCTCGTCCCGGCCGAACGGGATCAGCCAGGCGAAGTTCACCAGGAACATCACCACCGAGGCGAGCGCCCCGGCGACCGAGGAGATCAGGATGTCCCGGTTGTAGACGTGGCTCAGTTCGTGCCCGAGCACGCCCCGCAGCTCGCGTTCGTCCAGGATCTGCAGGATGCCCTCGGTGCAGCAGACCGCCGCGTTGCGCGGGTTGCGGCCGGTGGCGAAGGCGTTCGGGGCCGGGGTCGGGGATATGTAGAGGCGCGGCATCGGCTGGCGGGCCGAGGTGGAGAGCTCGCGCACGATCCGGTACAGCCCGGGTGCCTCGAACTCGCTGACCGGCCGGGCCCGCATGGCCCGCAGCGCCAGCTTGTCGCTGTTCCAGTACGCGTAGGCGTTCGTCCCGAGGGCGACCAGCAGGGCGATCACGAAGCCGGTCCGGCCGAAGAAGCTGCCGATCACCATGATCAGCGCCGAGAGGCCTCCGAGCAGGACGGCGGTCCTCAGTCCGTTGTGCCGACTGTGCACGTCAGGCCCTCCAGTGGTGCGGTGGGGAAGCCCTTTCTGCCTCGTCCCTCTTGCCCGGTCAACGGGTGGGAGCCGGGAGCTTGTTCCCTTGTGACGGACGTGACACCCGTCCGGACCCTGGTCGGCCGCTGGTCAGCCGCTGGTCAGCCCCTGCTCGGCCCCCGGTCGAGCCACCTGGGCGGCCCCCGGGCCGGCGGCCGCCCGGCGGGGTCAGAACAGGCTGCCGCCGGCCACCTGGAGGACCAGCTGCGGGGCGACCGAGAGCACCACGGCGGCCGAGGCGGTGAGCCCCAGCGTGGCGGTCAGGCCGACCGGCAGCCGGCGTTCGGCCTCGGCCGGCTCCTCCGCGGGGGCGAACAGCCGGGCCGTCCACAGCAGGTAGTAGTACAGGGCGATGACCACGTTGACGGCCATCACCACGGCCAGCCAGCCCAGCCCGGCGTCCACCGCCGCGCGGAACACCACGACCTTGCCGAACAGGCCGACCACGCCCGGCGGAAGCCCGGCCAGGCAGAGCAGGAAGAAGGCCAGCGCGAGCGCCGTCCAGCGGTTGCGGGCGAACAGGCCGCGGAAGTCGTCCACGCTGGTGCCGGCCCGGCGGCCGACGGCGGCGACCACCCCGAAGGCACCGAGGTTCACCACGCCGTAGATCAGCGCGTACGCGGCGGTCGCGCCGAGGGGGTCGGTCCCGGTGGGCGCGTAGCCGGCCGCGGCGAGCGGCACCAGCAGGTACCCGGCCTGACCGACCGAGGACCAGGCGAGCAGCCGCACCGCGCTGTACCGGGTGTCGAAGCGCTGCCGCAGCGCGCCGACGTTGCCGACGGTCATGGTGAGGGCGGCCAGCACCGCGAGCACCAGGCCCCAGGTGTGCGCGTACGGGCGGAAGGCGATGGTGGTGGCGAGCGCGAGGCCGGACAGGCCGGCCGCCTTGCCGACCACCGAGAGGTAGCCGGCCACCGGCAGCGGGGCGCCGGTGTAGGTGTCGGGCACCCAGAAGTGGAACGGGACGGCGGCGACCTTGAACGCGAAGCCGACCAGGGTCAGCACCGCGCCCGCCTCGGCCAGCGGCTTGAGCTGGCCGGGCGCGTGCTCCAGGCCCTGGGCGACGGCGCCCAGGTGCAGGCTGCCGCTCGCCGCGTACACGAAGCCGACGCCGAGCAGCATCACGGCCGTCGCGGTGACGGAGGAGACGAAGAACTTGAGCGCGGCCTCCGCACCCCGGCCGTCCCGGCGCAGCGCGACCAGGGCGAAGGCGGGCAGCGAGGCGACCTCCAGGGCGATCACCATGGTGGCGAGGTCCCGGGAGGCGGGCAGCAGGGCGGCGCCGGTTGCGCTGGAGAGCAGCAGGAACCAGTACTCGCCGCGAGGCAGCCTCTCGTCGTCGACCGTGTGCGTCGACAGCAGCGCCGCGATCAGCGCGCCGCCGAGGGCCAGCAGCTGGAACACCAGGGCGAAGTGGTCGGCGACGTAGGAGCAGCCGCCGTTGTCAGACCCCCCTGCTACGTTCCGAACACAGAAGGTCGCTCGGGGTGAGTCGCCGGTGAGGGGAAGGAGCGCGATGAGGGCGAGGGCGAGTCCGGCCACGGTGAGGCGGCCGAGCCACTGCTTGTGCCGCTCGGGCAGGAACAGGTCGGTGACCAGCACGGCGAGGGCGGCCACGGCGGCGATCAGCGGGGGCGCGATCGCCACCCAGTCCACGGACTGGATCAGGCTGCCCGGGTTGGCTACGGCGAGGGAGGTCACAGTGTGCTGCCCCGTGGAGTGAGGTCCGAGTGCGGCGGTGTGGGCTGCGAGCACGCTCAGCCACCCCCGAGGAGGTGCTTGACAGCGGGGTCGGAGAGGCCGAGCAGGAGCGCGGGCCAGAGGCCGACGACGAGGGTGAGCGCGGCCAGCGGCGTCCAGCTGACGGCCTCGTACGGGCGCAGGTCGGCCACTTCGGCCACGGGCGCGGGCTGCCGGGGGTCGCCCATGCAGACGCGCTTGACCACGATCAGCAGGTACGCGGCGGTGAGGAGGGTACCGAGGCCGGCCAGGACCATGTAGGTGACGAAGGCGGGGCGAGACAGGCCGGCGGCCGGGTCGAAGGCGCCGAACATGGCGAGCAGCTCGCCCCAGAAGCCGGCCAGGCCGGGCAGGCCGAGGCTGGCGACGGCGGCGAAGGCGAGCAGCGCGCCGATCCGGGGCGCCCGGCCGTACAGGGCGGCGCCGGTGGCGCCGGAGAGGGTGTCGAGGTCCGCCGTGCCGTAGCGGTCCTTGACGGCACCGACCAGGAAGAACAGCAGACCGGTGATCAGACCGTGGGCGATGTTGGCGAACAGCGCGCCGTTGACGCCCACCGGAGTGAGGGAGGCGATGCCGAGCAGCACGAAGCCCATGTGGCCGACGGAGGAGTACGCGATCAGGCGCTTGAGGTCGCCCTTGGATCCGGAATCAGAGGGCGCGGAGCGCTTCGAAAGAAGGGTGGTGGCGGGCGACGGGAGGGCCAGCGCCAGGCAGGCCAGCGAGCCGTAGACGATGCCGACGGCGGCGAAGGCGCCCAGGTAGGGGGCGAGCGTCGCGGTGCCGTCCGGCACGACCGGGAGGAGGACACGGACCAGACCGTACGTACCCATCTTCAGCAGCACGCCGGCGAGCAGCACCGAGCCCACCGTCGGAGCGGCGGTGTGCGCGTCGGGGAGCCAGCTGTGCAGCGGCCACGCGGGGGCCTTGACCGCGAGCCCGACCATGATCGCCAGCGCGGCGATCACCTGGGTGGTGTGGCTCAGGCCGTTGCCGTGCGCGGCGGCCAGCGCCTGCATGTCGAAGGTGCCGGCCTCGCTGCCGATCAGCAGGAAGCCGAGCAGCATCACGGCCGAGCCGAGCAGCGTGTAGAGGATGAACCGGTTGGCGGCCGGAGCCTTGGCGCCGCTCCCCCAGCGGGCGATCAGGAAGTACATCGGGATCAGCACGATCTCGAAGGCCAGGAAGAAGAGCAGGAGGTCCAGCACCGCGAAGGTGGCGAGCATGCCGACCTCCAGCAGGAGGAACAGCCCGACGAAGGCCTGCGCCGAGGGGCTGTGCTCATCAGGGGCTCCGCCCCGGGCGTCCCCGTCCGGCAACCGCTTCTCCGAGTACAGCGCGCAGAGGAAGGTGAGCAGCGCGGTCAGCACGATCAGCGGCAGCGAGACGCCGTCCACGCCGAGGTGGAAGCGCACGTGCAGGGCCGGGATCCAGGACACGTCGGTGGTGGCCTGCATCCGGGCGGGTTCGTCGTGGTCGAAGCCGGCCGCGAGGGCGACGGTGAGCAGGAACACCGCGCCGGTGACGACGGAGTTCAGTCGCAGCGCGCGCCGGCCGGCCACGGCCCGGTCCGGCCCGAAGACCGGTGCCAGGGTGAGGGCGGCGCCGAGCAGCGGCAGCACCAGGAGGGCGATGAGGACTGCGTTCATCGGGGGCTCCTAGCTGCGGTGGTGAGCGAACGGGGGGTGGAGGGCTGAGGCACCGGCTACACCGCCACCAGGACGGCGAGCAGGACGACCCCGGCGAGCAGGGCGCTGAGGTAGGTCTGCGCGTTGCCGGTCTGCGCCAGCCGGACGGCCCGGCCGAGCAGGTTGGCGCCGAGCCCGCTGCCCTGCACGTAGCCCTCGACGACCTCGCGGTCGAGGAAGCGGACCAGCCGGGCGGCGGCGGTCACCGGGCGGACGAACAGGAGGTGGTACAGCCGGTCGACACCGAAGCCGTGCCGGGCCGGGCCGAACAGCGGGCCGAGCAGGGTGCGCCCGGGATCGGCGACGATCACCTCGGCGGCCGGGGCTCCGGCCTGCCCGGGCACGCGCCCGGCGGCGGCCGGGGCCGTACGGCCGGTGCTCAGCCGCGCGGTCGCCGAGCGCCAGGCGCCGTACGCGGCGAGCACGCCGACCACGGCGAGCCCGGTGCCGGTCACGGCGGTGACGGCGGAGGGGCGCAGCGAGCCGCCGTCCAGCAGCGCGGGCAGCCAGTCCGAGCGCAGCCCGGCGATGCCGAGGCCCATGGTCGGGACGGCCAGCACCCAGAGCGGCCAGCGCATCGCGGACGGCTCGGCGGTGGCCGGGTCGGCCTCGTCCGCCTCGGGCGAGTACGGCGCGTCGGCCTCGTGCTCGGTCGGCGGCCCCGCGGCGGCGGCCGCACCGGCCGGGCTGTGGAAGGCGACCAGGAACAGCCGGGTCGCGTACGCGGCGGTGAGCAGCGCGGTGAGCGCGGCCGAGATCAGCACGATCCACCCGGCGGCCTCCGGCACCGCCGAGGCGGGGCCGAGCCCGTTGGTCAGCGCCTCGCCGTTGGCCGCGTGCTCGGCGGCGGTCAGCACCGCCTCCTTGCTGAAGAAGCCGGAGAACGGCGGCAGCCCGACCAGGGCGACCAGCGCGATGCCCATCGTCCAGTAGGCGTCCGGCACCCGCTTGCGCAGCCCGGGGATCCGGGACATCGCGGAGATCGAGTTGGTGTGCGCGGCGTGGATGACCACACCGGCGGCCAGGAACAGCAGCGCCTTGAACGCGCCGTGGCTGACCAGGTGGAACACCGAGGCCTGGCGGTCGCCGCTGGCCAGCGCACCGGCCATGTAGCCGAGCTGGCCGACGGTGGAGTACGCGAGCACCCGCTTGAGGTCGTCCTGGGCGAGTGCGCACAGCGCCGAGCCGATCATCGTCACGGCGGCCATCACCGCGAGCACGACCAGCGCCGCGCCCGACAGCAGGAACACCGGCATCAGCCGGGCGACCAGGTAGATGCCGGCCGCGACCATGGTGGCGGCGTGGATCAGCGCGGAGACCGGCGTCGGACCGGCCATCGCGTCCGGGAGCCAGGTGTGCAGCGGGAACTGCGCGCTCTTGCCGGCCACTCCGGCGAGCAGCAGCAGCGCGATCAGCGTCGGGTGCCCGAGCTTGCCGTCGCCCGCGGCCGCCAGCACGTCCGGGATCCGGAAGCTGTGGGCGTCCGCGCCGAGCAGGAAGATCCCGAACAGGAACGGCACGTCACCGAGCTTGGTGACCAGGAAGGCCTTGAGCGAGGCCGAGCGGGCGTCCGCGGTCTCCCAGTGGTGGCCGATCAGGAAGTACGAGCAGACACCCATGACCTCCCAGCCGACCAGCAGCACGATCAGGTCGCCCGAGTAGACCACCAGGAACATCGCCGCGGTGAACAGCGAGACCAGCGCCGCGTACGAGGGGTAGCGCGGGTCCTCCTTGAGGTACGCGGTCGAGTAGACCTGCACACAGGTGGCGACCAGGCCGACCAGCACGGAGATCAGCGAGCTGAAGCCGTCCAGGTGGATGGCCAGCGCGATGTCCGGGCCGCCGGTCGGGGTGAGCCGGGTGGCGGCGTCCAGGGTCTGGCCGGTGCCGAGCTGGAGGGCGACCACCAGGGCGAGCACGGCCGCGGCGGCGACCGGGACGATCGCCAGCGGCCGGGCCAGGCCGGGCGACTTCCTGCCGACGGCCAGGGTCGCGGCGGCGCCGAGCGCGGGCAGCGCGGGGACGAGGGCGGGCAGGGCGAGGTTCATGCGGTGGCCTGGCCCTTCGGCGTCTCGGCTCCGGCCGGCGCCGCCTCGACGGTGGCGAGCGCCTCGGCCGGGTCGCCGAGCGCGGTGGCCCGGTCGATGTCCGCGGTGCCCCGGGCCCGGAACAGCAGCAGGACGATGGCGAGCCCCAGCCCGACCTCGGCGGCGGCGACGGTGATGGTGAACAGGGTGAGCGCCTGCCCGGCGTGCAGCGAGTCGCGCAGCCAGGCGTCGAAGGCGACCAGGTTGAGGTTGACGGCGTTGAGCATCAGCTCGACGGACATCAGCACCAGGACGGCGTTGCGCCGGGCGAGCACGCCGTACACGCCGACGCTGAACAGCAGCGCGGCGAGGACGACGGGGTAGGCGAGGTGCATCAGCTCTCCTCCGACGCGGAAGCAGCGGGGGCAGCGGGCTCAGCGGGGGCATCGGGCTCAGCGGGGGCATCGGGCTTCGGCGCGGTCGCGGCGACGGTCCCGTTCGAACCGACCGGCCGACCGGCGCGCAGCTTGCCCGCCCGGGGTGCCGGCACCCGCCGCCCGGACCCGCGCGACAGCACGATCGCGCCGACCAGCGCCGCCAGCAGCAGCACGGACAGCGCCTCGAAGGGCAGCACCCAGTGCCGGAACAGGCTGGCCCCGGTGACGGAAGCCGAGCCGCCGCCCGCACCGAGGTCGATCCAGGACGTCCGGAAGGCGTCGACCACCAGCGTCACCAGCGTCCCGGCCGAGGCCAGCGCCACGACCAGGGCCACCCAGCGGTTCTTGGAGTCCGCGTCCGGCGAGCGCCCGATCGGCGCCTTGGTGAGCATCAGCCCGAACAGCACCAGGACGACCACCGACCCGAGGTAGATCAGCACCTGCACCCAGGCGATGAACTCGGCCGTGAGCAGCAGGAACTCCACCGCCAGCCCGCCGAGCGCGACCACCAGCCAGAGCGCGGCGTGCACCAGCTGCTTGGTGGTCACCGAGACCACGGCCGAGCCGAGCACCGCGATGCCGACCAGCAGGAAGACGATCTCCTGCCCGGTCGGGGACAGGAACGAACGGGCGGCCGGCTCCAGGGAACCGGTCGCCGCGAGAAGCGTGGCAGCGGAACTCATGCGTCGTCACCCTTCTCCTCCAGGGCCGCGGCGGCCGCCAGCTTGTCCGCCGCCTTGCGCGCGGTGGCGATCTCCTTGGGCTCCTCGGCCGCCGGGTCCAGCGCCGGCGGCGCCGGGACGGTCCACATCCACTCGCGGAGCTTCTCCCGTTCGTGGGTCAGCTCGTGGATGTCGGTCTCGGCGTACTCGAACTCCGGCGACCAGAACAGCGCGTCGAAGGGGCACACCTCGATGCAGATCCCGCAGTACATGCAGAGCGAGAAGTCGATGGCGAACCGGTCCAGCACGTTGCGGGTGCGGGCCCGGGCGTTCGGCTCGGCGGCCGGCAGCGTCTCCTTGTGGGAGTCGATGTAGATGCACCAGTCCGGGCACTCGCGCGCGCAGAGCATGCACACCGTGCAGTTCTCCTCCAGCAGCGCGATGACGCCGCGCGAACGCGGCGGCAGCACCGGCTGCACGTCGGGGTACTGCGCGGTGACGCTCTTCCTCGTCATCGTCCGCAGCGTCACGGCCAGCCCCTTGGCCAGGCCGACACCGGGAAAACTCATGCGATCGCCACCTTGATGATGCCGGTGAGGGCCAGCTGGACCAGCGCGAGCGGGATCAGCGCCGTCCACGCGAAGCGCATCAGCTGGTCCTCGCGCAGGCGCGGGTAGGTGACCCGCAGCCAGATGGTCACGAAGGCCAGCGCGAAGGTCTTGAGGATCATCCAGAGCCAGCCGAGCTGGTCCGACAGCGGTCCGTGCCAGCCGCCCAGGAAGAGCACCGCGGTCAGCGCCGACACCACCAGGATGCCCACGTACTCGGACAGCAGGAACAGCGCGAAGCGCAGCCCGGTGTACTCGGTGTACGCGCCGAAGATGATCTCCGAGTCGGCGACCGGCATGTCGAACGGCGGCCGCTGGAGCTCGGCGAGACCGGCCGTGAAGAACACGAACGCGCCGATGAGCTGCCAGGGCAGCCAGTACCACTGCCAGGAGTCCACGATCGCGGGCAGCGACAGCGTCCCGGCGGCCATCGCCACCGAGGCCGCCGCCAGCACCATCGGCAACTCGTACGACATCAGCTGCGCGGCCGTGCGCAGGGCGCCGAGCAGCGAGAACTTGTTCGCCGAGGCCCAGCCGGCCATCAGCTTGCCGATCACGCCGACGCCCATCACGGCGAGCACGAAGAACAGCCCGGCGTCGATCGCCTGGCCGACGAAGCCGTCCGGGCCGACCGGGATCGCCAGCAGCACGAACAGGTACGGCAGCAGCGAGACGGCGGGCGCCAGCTGGAAGATCCGGCGGTCCGCCCCGGCGGGGACGATGTCCTCCTTCTGCGCGAACTTCACGCCGTCCGCGACGAGCTGCGCCCAGCCGTGGAAGCCGCCCGCGTACATCGGGCCGAGCCGGCCCTGCATGTGCGCCATGACCTTGTGCTCGGTCTGGCCGATGACCAGCGGGAAGACCAGGAAGACGACGAGGGTGGCGACGCAGCGGAGCACCGTGTCGAGCAGGTTCACGTGCCGTCTCCGTCCTGGTCGGCCGCTCCGGCCGAGGTCTCGTCCTTCTTCGCTCCCGGTTCCTTCTCGCCCGGCTCCACCTCGTCCGGTCGGCCGCCCGACGGCTTCTCCTCGT
>NZ_JAFLNG010000030.1 GCF_017427025.1 Streptomyces sp. FH025 | reverse complement strand
CCTGGAACTGCGCGGCATCCACTCGCACATCGGCTCGCAGATCTTCGACATGGCCGGCTTCGAGGTGGCCGCCCGCCGGGTGGTCGGCCTGCTGGCCGAGATCCGCGACGAGCACGGCGTCGAGCTGCCGGAGATCGACCTCGGCGGCGGCCTGGGCATCGCGTACACCAGCGAGGACGACCCGCGCGAGCCGGCCGAGATCGCCGCCGCGCTGGCCGACATCGTCCGCCGAGAGTGCGCCGCGGCCGGCCTGAGCACCCCCCGGCTGAGCGTGGAGCCGGGCCGGGCGATCGTCGGCCCGACCGCGTTCACCCTGTACGAGGTCGGCACCATCAAGCCGCTGGAGGGCCTGCGCACCTACGTCAGCGTGGACGGCGGGATGTCCGACAACATCCGCACCGCGCTGTACGACGCCGAGTACTCGGTGGCACTGGTGTCGCGCACCAGCGAGGCCGAGCCGATGCTGGTGCGGGTGGTCGGCAAGCACTGCGAATCCGGCGACATCGTCGTCCGGGACGCCTTCCTGCCGGCCGACCTGGCCCCCGGCGACCTGATCGCGGTGCCCGCCACCGGCGCCTACTGCCGTTCGATGGCGAGCAATTACAACCACGCCCTCAAGCCCCCCGTGCTCGCCGTCAGGGACGGCGCGGCGCGGGTGATCGTCCGGCGCGAGACGGAGGAGGATCTCCTGCGTCTGGATATCGGATGACGAAATCCTTGTCTCAGATCATGGAACGACCGTAGATCCGTACGGAAAGTCCCGGAGACTGGTACGGACCGAAGTTTCCGGCGGACCGGAGAAAACCCGCCGGAAATACCGAAGCACGATGAATGCAGAGCGGAGTCGGATGATGCGTACGCGCCCGCTGAAGGTGGCGTTGCTGGGCTGTGGTGTGGTGGGCTCCGAGGTGGCGCGCATCATGACGACGACGGCCGACGACCTCGCCGCTCGCATCGGTGCCCCGGTCGAGCTCGCCGGGATCGCGGTCCGCCGGGCCGGCCGGGTGCGCCCCGGCGTGCCCGAGCACCTGATCACCACCGATGCCGAGGCCCTGGTCAACCGGGGCGACATCGACGTGGTGGTCGAGGTGGTGGGTGGCATCGAGCCCTCCAAATCGCTGATCCTGTCCGCCTTCAAGCAGGGCGCCTCGGTGGTCAGCGCCAACAAGGCGCTGCTCGCCAAGGACGGCACCGAGCTGCACGCCGCGGCCGCCGAGGCCGGGGTGGACCTGTACTACGAGGCCGCGGTGGCGGGCGCGATCCCGCTGCTGCGCCCGCTGCGCGAGTCCCTCGCGGGGGACAAGGTCAACCGGGTGCTGGGCATCGTCAACGGCACCACCAACTTCATCCTCGACAAGATGGACACCACCGGCGCCGGCTACTCGGAGGCGCTGGAGGAGGCCACCGCGCTCGGCTACGCCGAGGCCGACCCGACGGCGGACGTCGAGGGCTTCGACGCCGCCGCCAAGGCCGCGATCCTGGCCGGGATCGCCTTCCACACCAAGGTCACCGCGGCGGACGTCTACCGCGAGGGCATCACCGAGGTGACCGCCGCCGACATCGCCTCCGCCAAGGAGATGGGCTGCGTGGTCAAGCTGCTCGCGATCTGCGAGCGGGCCGCGGACGGCGCCTCCGTCACCGCGCGGGTCCACCCGGCGATGATCCCGCTCTCGCACCCGCTGGCCTCCGTCCGCGAGGCGTACAACGCGGTGTTCGTCGAGGCCGAGGCGGCCGGTCGGCTGATGTTCTACGGCCCGGGCGCGGGCGGTTCGCCGACCGCCTCCGCGGTGCTCGGCGACCTCGTCGCGGTCTGTCGCAACAAGCTCGCCGGCGCCACCGGCCCCGGTGACTCCGTGTACACGAGGCTGCCGGCCAAGCCGATGGACGAGGTGGTCACCCGCTACCACGTCAGCCTGGACGTGGACGACCGGGCGGGCGTGCTCGCCCAGGTCGCGTCCGTCTTCGCCGAGCACGGCGTGTCCATCGACACCGTGCGCCAGCAGGGCCGCGACGGCGACGCCTCGCTCGTCGTGGTCACCCACCGCGCCACCGACGCCGCGCTGTCGGCGACGGTCGACAAGCTCCGCGCGCTGGACAGCGTGCGGGACGTGGCCAGCATCATGCGGGTCGAAGGGGAGTAAGGAACAGATGATGAGCGGCGTTGCCGAGAACGCGGCCAGAAGCACCCGTACCCACCAGTGGCGCGGGCTGATCGAGGAGTACCGGGACCGCCTGCCGGTCACCGAGGCCACTCCGGTGGTCACCCTGTTGGAGGGCGGTACGCCCCTGGTCCCCGCCCAGGTGCTCTCCGAGCGCACCGGCTGCGAGGTCTACCTCAAGGTCGAGGGCGCCAACCCGACCGGCTCCTTCAAGGACCGCGGGATGACGATGGCCATCTCCAAGGCCAAGGAGGAGGGCGCGCAGGCCGTCATCTGCGCGTCCACCGGCAACACCTCGGCCTCCGCCGCCGCGTACGCGGTGCGGGCCGGGATGGTCTCCGCGGTGCTCGTCCCGCAGGGCAAGATCGCCCTGGGCAAGATGGGCCAGGCGCTGGTGCACGGAGCGAGGATCCTGCAGGTCGACGGGAACTTCGACGACTGCCTCACCCTTGCGCGTGAACTGTCCGAGAAGTACCCGGTGGCGCTGGTCAACTCGGTGAACCCGGTGCGGATCGAGGGCCAGAAGACGGCGGCCTTCGAGATCGTCGACATGCTCGGCGACGCCCCGGACATCCACGTCCTGCCGGTCGGCAACGCGGGCAACATCACCGCGTACTGGAAGGGCTACCGCGAGTATTCCCGCCCGTCACCCACCGCCACCCTTGACGGAGGCGCTTCGCGCCGCATCCTCCCTGGCCTCGCCACCCGCACCCCGCGGATGTGGGGCTTCCAGGCGTCCGGCTCGGCCCCGATCGTGGACGGCGCGCCGGTGTTGAAGCCGCAGACCATCGCCACCGCGATCCGGATCGGCAACCCGGCCTCCTGGGACTTCGCGCTCGCCGCGCGGGACGAGTCCGGCGGCCTCATCGACAAGGTGACGGACCGTCAGATCCTCTCCGCGTACCGACTGTTGGCCGCGCAGGAGGGCGTCTTCGTGGAGCCCGCCTCGGCCGCCTCGGTGGCCGGCCTGCTGGCCAAGGCGGAGGCCGGCCTGGTCGACCCGGGCCAGCGGATCGTCTGCACCGTGACCGGCAACGGCCTCAAGGACCCGGACTGGGCGGTGGCCGGCGCCGGCCAGCCGCAGGTCGTCCCGGTCGACCCGGAAGCGGCGGCCCGGCGCCTCGGCCTGCTCGACTAGCAACGGGGTCTGACGCGTCGACGGGTCGACCCTTTCGGGGGTCGGCCCGTCGAAGTTCTCCACTGACACTTTTGTGTCAATTCCGCATCGCATTCCGATCTGATTCCGGTACGTATTCCGGCCAGAAGCTGCAACACACCAGATCGAAGGCCCACGGGGTGTACCACTGGGGAACCTCTCTTCGATACTCTGGCTTCGGCCGTGTGGCACATGCCCCGGGCCCGTCCTCGCACGGGCCGCGCCGACGACTGTGACCGCCCGCCCCGAGGGGCCTGCGGCCCTTTCCCACCCTCGCACCGACGACGCGCTCCGCGCCGCCCGATTTCCCCAGGAGAGTCCACCGCATGGCCGGTCCTGCGTTCCGTGCCGCCGCCGTCCGGGTCCGGGTTCCCGCGACCAGCGCCAACCTCGGTCCGGGCTTCGACGCCTTCGGGCTCGCGCTGGGTCTGTACGACGACGTGGTCGTCCGGGTCGCCGACTCCGGCCTCTCCGTCGACATCGCCGGCGAGGGCGCCGAGACGCTGCCCCGGGACGAGCGCCACCTGCTGGTCCGCTCGATGCGGGCCGCCTTCGACCGGCTCGGCGGCCAGCCGCGGGGCCTCGAAGTGGTCTGCGCCAACCGGATACCGCACGGCCGCGGCCTGGGCTCCTCCTCGGCGGCGATCTGCGCCGGCATCGTGGCCGCCCGCGCCGTCACCATCGGCGGCCCGTCGGCGCTGGACGACGACGCGCTGCTGGCCCTCGCCTCCGAGCTGGAGGGCCACCCGGACAACGTCGCGGCCTGCCTGCGCGGCAACTTCACCATCGCCTGGACCGACGAGGAGTCGGCCAGGGCGGTCGCCCTGGAGCCTTCCGAGCAGGTCGTCCCGGTGGTGTTCGTGCCGGCCGGCGAGGTGCTCACCGAGACCGCCCGCGGCCTGCTGCCGAAGACCGTCCCGCTGGCCGACGCCGCCGTCAACGCGGGCCGTTCCGCGCTGCTGGTCGAGGCGCTGACCAGGCGTCCCGAGCTGCTGTTCGCGGCCACCGAGGACCGGCTGCACCAGGACTACCGCGCCACCGCCATGCCGGACAGCGCCGCGCTGGTCGGCGCACTGCGCGCGGAGGGCGTCCCCGCGGTCATCTCCGGGGCCGGCCCGACCGTGCTGGCGCTCACCGACGAGGCGGGCGTCGACAAGGTGCTCTCCTTCGCCGGCCACCACGGCCACGGCGGGGACCCGGCGTTCGCCGCGCACCGGCTCGGCATCGACCGCACCGGGGCCACGGTGCTCCCGCTGGACGTCTGAGCTGCCGGTTCGCGCCCGGTGTCGAGCCGGGCCGCCCGGACACGATTGGCAAGCCCAAGGTCGGGGAATGTCTGAGGGGGTCGGTAGTGTTAATCTCATTGCTGCACCATGTGCCCTCCGGGGCTCGGTGCGCCGCGTCCCGATCCCAGCACTCCACAGCAGTGGAGTCGTGGCGATGTCCGGGGCGACGATTCTCCGGGAGCCCACCGCAGCGCGTACGCAGCCTGCCTGCGCGACATGCGGCCGCATCCCGAAGCCGTGACGGCACCTGACTCCCACCCGCGGCCTCCCACCTAGAGGCCAGGACGGGCGGAGCGCGGGCCACCGTCACGCGACGGGGGCCCGGGATTCGCAGGCAGCGTGGGGGCAACGCCCTCAGGGGAGGTCGACACACGACCGGCCCACGCGCCACCTCAGCACCACCGTGCTTCAAGCACCGCACCTCGCAGCTCTCCCTCGACGGGCTCCCGCCATTCGAGGGATCACCGCCTCGGACCGACGCAGTCGAGCGTTGGTCAGGACAGCACAACCGGTCGCCGAGCCAGACAGGCCGACGTCCGCTCCAGGGAAGGACCCTTAGTGAGCGACTCCACCGATCTGATGGGCGCGCGCCCGGACGCCGAGGCGTCGGACGCCGCCGCCCCCGCTGCTCCGGCTCGCCGCCGCCGCAGTGCCGCCGCGGGCCTGGACGGCATGGTCCTCGCCGAGCTGCAGAAGCTCGCCGCGGACCTGGGCATCACCGGTACCGGGCGCATGCGCAAGAGCCAGCTGATCGAGACCATCAAGGAGAAGAGCGGCGGGGACCCGCTGCTCGCCGCCGGTGGCGCCCCGGCCGCCAAGCGCACCGCCGCCAAGGCGGACGCCGAGGCCCCGGCCGAGAAGCCGGCCCGCCGCACCAAGGCCGCCGCCGCTGCCGCGGCCCCGGCCGCCGAGTCGCAGGCCCAGATCGAGATCCCGGTCCAGGCCGCGGCCGAGACCGCCGCGCCGGCCCGCACCGAGCGCACCCGCCGTCGCGCCACCTCTGCCGCCGGTGCCCCGACCGCCACGGCGGCCGAGACCGTCGCCGAGGCCGCCGTCGTGGTGGCCGAGCCCAAGCAGGCCGAGCGTCCGGCCGAGACCCGCGGCTTCGAGGGCCGCGAGGAGGGCCGCGAGTCCCGTCGCGACCGCCGTGAGCGCCGCGAGCGCCGCGAGGGCGGCGAGCGCACCGAGCGCCAGGAGGGCGGCGAGGCCCAGGCCGGGCAGGACGGCGAGGGCCGCGAGTCCCGCCGCGACCGCCGCAACCGCCGTGACCGCGCCGACCGTACCGACCGCCAGACCCAGCAGGGCGGCGGCCAGCAGCAGGGCGAGGGCCAGCAGGGCCGCCAGGGCGGGGCCCAGCAGACCCAGCAGCCGCAGGCCCAGCAGGGCGGCTACGAGGACGACGAGTTCGGCGAGGGCCGCCGGGGCCGTCGCGGCCGCTACCGCGACCGCCGGGGCCGTCGCGGCCGCGAGGGCTTCGAGGCCGGCACCGTCGAGCCGCAGATCGGCGAGGACGACGTCCTGATCCCGGTCGCGGGCATCCTCGACATCCTCGACAACTACGCGTTCGTCCGCACCTCGGGCTACCTGCCGGGCCAGAACGACGTCTACGTCTCGCTCGCCCAGGTCCGCAAGAACGGCCTGCGCAAGGGTGACGCCATCACCGGCGCGGTACGCCAGCCGCGCGAGGGCGAGCGCCGCGAGAAGTTCAACGCCATGGTGCGGCTGGACTCCGTCAACGGCATGGACCCGGAGGGTGGCCGCGGCCGCCCCGAGTTCAACAAGCTCACCCCGCTCTACCCGCAGGAGCGGCTGCGCCTGGAGACCGACCCGGGCGTGCTGACCACCCGGATCATCGACCTGGTGTCGCCGATCGGCAAGGGCCAGCGCGGTCTGATCGTCGCGCCGCCGAAGACCGGCAAGACCATGGTGCTGCAGGCGGTCGCCAACGCGATCACCCACAACAACCCCGAGTGCCACCTGATGGTCGTCCTGGTCGACGAGCGTCCGGAGGAGGTCACCGACATGCAGCGGTCGGTGAAGGGCGAGGTCATCTCCTCGACCTTCGACCGCCCGGCCGAGGACCACACCACCGTCGCCGAGCTGGCCATCGAGCGCGCCAAGCGCCTGGTGGAGCTGGGCCACGACGTGGTCATCCTGCTGGACTCGATCACCCGCCTGGGCCGCGCCTACAACCTGGCGGCGCCGGCCTCCGGCCGCATCCTGTCCGGTGGTGTCGACTCGACCGCGCTGTACCCGCCGAAGAAGTTCTTCGGTGCCGCGCGCAACATCGAGAACGGCGGCTCGCTGACCATCCTGGCCACCGCGCTGGTCGAGACCGGCTCGCGCATGGACGAGGTGATCTTCGAGGAGTTCAAGGGCACCGGCAACATGGAGCTCAAGCTCGACCGGAAGCTCTCGGACAAGCGCATCTTCCCGGCCGTCGACGTGGACGCCTCCAGCACCCGCAAGGAGGAGATCCTGCTCGGCAACGAGGAGCTGGCCATCGTCTGGAAGCTGCGCCGGGTGCTGCACGCGCTCGACTCGCAGCAGGCGATCGAGCTGCTCCTGGACAAGATGAAGCAGACCAAGAGCAACGCCGAGTTCCTCATGCAGATCGCCAAGACCACCCCCGGCTCCGGCGACTGACCGTAGCCGTACGGCTGCCGAGGCACGGAACCCCGGATCGCGCGAGCGGTCCGGGGTTCCGCGCGTTCACGGCCGCTTTGTTCCAGAGCTGGGACATCTTGGGGCCATTCGGCCCTCTTGTCCGATTTACTCTGGACCGTATGGCCGAGCACAAGAGGGTCCC
This sequence comes from Streptomyces sp. FH025, assembly GCF_017427025.1. Classification (GTDB taxonomy): domain Bacteria; phylum Actinomycetota; class Actinomycetes; order Streptomycetales; family Streptomycetaceae; genus Kitasatospora. The sequence continues at coordinate 18,265 of NZ_JAFLNG010000030.1, read as the reverse complement.
GAGTCGCCGCCGCAAGGTCCTGCGGACGGCCGCCTGCGCGTCCGTCGCGCTCGTCGTCCTCGGCGGCGGAGCGGCCGGGTACGCGTACATGAAGTTCAACGGGAACATCAGGAGCGTCGACATCGACGCCCGCCTCGGCGACGCCCGGCCCCCGGCGGCCACCGACGGCTCCTTCAACATGCTGGTGCTGGGCTCCGACTCGCGGGTCGGAGCGAACGGGAGCCTGGCGGGCGGGGACACCGGCGACAGCGCCCGCTCCGACACGGCCATGGTGGTGCACGTCAGCCAGGACCACTCGAAGGCCACGGTCGTCTCGATACCGCGCGACACCCTGGTCAACCGCCCGGACTGCACCGACTCGAGCGGCAAGCCGGTGCTCGGGGCCAAGCGCGCGATGTACAACAGCGCCTTCGAGGTCGGCGGCGCCACCTGCGCGGTCAAGACCACCGAGCAGCTCACCGGGCTGCGGATGGACCACTACCTCCAGGTCGACTTCGCCGGCTTCGCCCGGGTCGTGGACGCGATGGGCGGCGCCACCGTGACCACCACGGTGGCCATCCACGACAAGGACAGCGGGCTCGACCTGCCGGCCGGCGAGAACCACCTCGACGGGCAGCAGTCGCTGGCCTTCGTCCGAACCCGGCACGGCGTGGGCGACGGCAGCGACCTCGGCCGGATCGAGTTGCAGAAGCAGATGGTCAAGTCGCTGCTGAAGCAGGCCGGAGGGATCGGGCTGTTCTCCAACCCGGTCAAGCTGTGGTCGATCGGCGACACCATGACCAGGAGCGTCACCACCGACTCCGCGCTCGGCTCGGTGAACGCCCTGGTGGGGCTGGCCCAGGAGCTGAAGGGGATCGGACCGGACCAGCTGACCATGGTCACCCTGCCGGTGGAGACCGCCCCCAGCGACCCCAACCGGGTGGTCGAGCGGCAGCCGCAGGCCGACCAGGTCTGGGCGGCGCTCAAGGCCGACCGGGCGGTCCCCGGGGAGATCGTCTCGGACCAGCCGCAGAACCCCGCCCAGGCGGCCCCCACGGCCTCCCCGACGGCCTCTCCGAAGCCCGCCCCGAAGGCCACCGCGCGGCGCTGAGGACGGCCGGACGGCGCGGATCGCGGGGGCCGGGCGGCTGCCCGGAATATCCCGGAACCGGACCCGGTTTGGGAAGATGCGGCCGGTCCTGGCAGACTGGTCCGTCGGTCCCGGTTCACGTGCGGCACTTCAGCCGCCGACCCGGTGCCCTCCCGAAACCTAGGAGAAGCCTTGAAGCCCAACGTTCACCCCGAGTACGTGGTCACCCGCGTGACCTGCACCTGCGGCGCCGAGTTCACGACCCGCTCGACCGAGACCAGCGGCGAGATCCGCGCCGAGGTCTGCTCGCAGTGCCACCCGTTCTACACCGGCAAGCAGAAGATCCTCGACACCGGTGGCCGCGTGGCCCGCTTCGAGGCCCGCTTCGGCAAGCAGCACAGCGCGAAGGCCTAGCGCTCCCTCGGCGCCGGCTCCCGGTGCCCCCGTACTCGTTGTCGGGGGCGTCGGGGACCGGCGCCGTTCGCGTCCCCCCGCACGTTCCGCGAATCCCCACACGTTCCTAGCTCCCGGGAAGAAGGCCACCCCATGTTCGAGGCAGTCGAAGAGCTCCTCGTCGAGCACGCCGACCTCGAGAAGAGGCTGGCCGACCCGTCCGTCCACGCCGACCAGGCCAACGCCCGCAAGCTGGCCAAGCGGTACGCCGAGCTGACCCCGATCACCCGGGTCTACCGGGAGTGGCGGCAGGCCGGCGAGGACATCGAGGCGGCCCGCGAACTCGCCGCCGAGGACCCGGACTTCATCTCCGAGGTGAAGGACTCCGAGCAGCGCCAGGGCGAGCTGACCGAGGAGCTGCGGCTGCTGCTGGTCCCGCGCGACCCGAGCGACGACAAGGACGTCATCCTGGAGATCAAGGCGGGCGAGGGCGGCGAGGAGTCCGCGCTGTTCGCCGGCGACCTGCTCCGGATGTACCTGCGCTTCGCCGAGCGGATCGGCTGGAAGACCGAGGTCATCGACTCCAACGAGTCCGACCTCGGCGGCTACAAGGACGTCTCGGTGGCCGTGAAGACCAAGGGCAACGCCGAGCCCGGCCAGGGCGTCTGGGCCCGGCTGAAGTACGAGGGCGGTGTGCACCGCGTGCAGCGCGTGCCCGCCACCGAGTCGCAGGGCCGCATCCACACCTCCGCGGCGGGCGTGCTGGTCACCCCCGAGGCGGAGGAGGTCGAGGTCGAGATCCTCGCCAACGACCTGCGGATCGACGTCTACCGCTCCTCCGGCCCCGGCGGCCAGTCGGTCAACACCACCGACTCCGCGGTCCGGATCACCCACCTGCCGACCGGTATCGTGGCGTCCTGCCAGAACGAGAAGAGCCAGCTGCAGAACAAGGAGCAGGCGATGCGCATCCTGCGTTCGCGGCTGCTGGCCGCCGCGCAGGAGGAGGCCGAGCGGGAGGCCTCGGACGCGCGTCGCAGCCAGGTCCGTACGGTGGACCGCTCCGAGCGGATCCGGACGTACAACTACCCCGAGAACCGCATCTCGGACCACCGCACGGGGTTCAAGGCGTACAACCTGGACCAGGTCCTGGACGGCGACCTGAACGCGGTGATCCAGTCCTGCGTCGACAAGGACGCCGAGGCCAAGCTGGCCGCGGCCCAAGAGAACTGAGACCGGCGCGCCCCAGCCCGACGCAAGCGTGAAGCCGGAGCGCAGAAACAAGAGGTCGTACGGATGAACCTGCTGCTCGCCGAGGTGGCCCAGGCCACCCAGCGGTTGGCCGCGGCCGGCGTGCCGTCGCCGCGCTTCGACGCGGAGGAGCTCGCCGCCTACGTCCACAACGTCAAGCGCAGTCAGCTGCACACCGTGAAGGACGCCGACTTCGACGCCCGCTACTGGGAGGCCGTCTCGCGCCGAGAGGCGCGCGAGCCGCTCCAGCACATCACCGGGCGGGCGTTCTTCCGCTACCTCGAACTGGCGGTCGGCCCCGGGGTGTTCGTGCCCCGGCCGGAGACCGAGACGGTCGTCGAGTGGGCCATAGACGCCGTCCGCGAGATGGACGTCGCCGAGCCGCTGGTGGTCGACCTGTGCTCCGGCTCGGGCGCCATCGCGCTCGCGCTGGCCCAGGAGCTGCCGCGCTCGACCGTGCACGCCTTCGAACTCGACGAGGGCGCGCTGGAGTACACCCGGCGCAACATCGAGGCCAGCCCCGACCGCGCCCGGATCACCCTGCACGCCGGGGACGCCACCAAGGCCTTCGAGGACGACCGCTCCTGGGACGGCCGCTTCGACCTGGTCATCTCCAACCCGCCGTACATCCCGCTCACCGAGTGGGAGTACGTCGCGCCGGAGGCCCGCGACCACGACCCGCAGATGTCGCTGTTCTCCGGCGAGGACGGCCTGGACACCATCCGCGGCATCGAACGGGTGGCCGCGCGGCTGCTGCGCCCGGGCGGCGCGGTGGTGATCGAGCACGCCGACCAGCAGGGCGGCCAGGTGCCGTGGATCTTCAACGAGGAACGCGGCTGGACGGACACGGCCGACCACCGCGACCTGAACAACCGGCCGCGCTTCACAACCGCCCGGAGGGTCGGGTTGTGAACAGTCGAGCGCTGTACAACCGCCCGGAGGGTCGGGTTGTGAACAGTCGAGTGCAGTACAACCGCCCGGAGGGTCGGGTTGTGAACAGTCGAGTGCAGTACGACCGCCCGGAGGGGCGGGTCGTGAACATCCGACGCAGCACGACGGCGCGCGAAGCCGCGCTGTGAAGACCGCCGCGAACGCCATGAGCCATTCCGGAAGGGGACCGCACCGATGAGCCGCCGCTACGACTGTGCCGATGCCGGGGACCGCGCCACCGGCCTGCGTGAGGCCGCCTCGGCCATCCGCCGCGGCGAACTCGTCGTGCTGCCCACCGACACCCTGTACGGGGTCGGCGCGGACGCCTTCTCCCCGGAGGCCGTCGGCGAGCTGATGTCCGCCCGTGGCCGCGGCCGCAACATGCCCTCGCCCGTCCTGGTCGGCTCGCCGACCACCCTGCACGGCCTGGTCACCGACTTCTCCGAGCAGGCCTGGGAACTGGTCGACGCCTTCTGGCCCGGCGGCCTCACCCTGGTCGCCCGGCACCAGCCCTCGCTGCGCTGGGACCTCGGCGAGACCCGCGGCACGGTGGCCGTCCGGATGCCGCTGCACCCGGTCGCCATCGAACTGCTGAACGCCACCGGCCCGCTGGCCGTCTCCAGCGCCAACCGGATCGGCGGCGCCATCCCGGTGACCTGCGACGAGGCGCAGGCCCAGCTCGGCGACGCGGTCTCGGTCTACCTGGACGGCGGGCCGGCCGACGACTCCACCGCCTCGTCCATCGTCGACGTCACCGGCAAGGTCCCGGTCCTGCTGCGGGCCGGCGCGATCAGCATCGAGCAGCTGAGGGAGGTCGTCCCCGACCTGGAGGCCGGAAGTTGACACCCACCGCCTCGCTCCATGACGGGCCCGGCATAGCGCCGTACCTGAGCGTGGGTCCCAGGCCGCTGGACCACTTCCGGATCCTGTTCGTCTGCACCGGGAACATCTGCCGCTCGCCGATCGCCGAGCGGCTCACCCGGCGTGAGCTGGACACCCGGCTCAGCCCCCGGGTGGCCGGGCGGATCCTGGTCGAGAGCGCCGGGACCTGGGGCCACGAGGGCGCGCCGATGGAGGATCACGCCGCGACCGTGCTCAACGAGTACGGCGCGGACAGTGGCGGCTTCACCGGCCGGGAACTGCTGGACGAGCACGTGGTCGAGGCCGACCTGGTGCTCACCGCGACGCTGGACCACCGCGCCCAGGTGATATCGATGGGCCACGAGGCGGGGCTGCGCACCTTCACGCTGAAGGAGTTCACCCGCCTGGTGCGGACGATCGACCCGGGCACCCTGCCCGACCCCCGTCGTGGCGCCGACGTCACCGAGCGGGCCCGCGCGCTGGTCCGGGCGGCCGCCGCGCTGCGCGGCTGGCTGCTGGCCGCCACCCCGGAGTCCGACGAGGTGGATGACCCGTACGGGGCGCCGATCGGCATGTTCCGCAACTGCGGCGAGGAGATATTCCACGCGGTCGACCCGGTGGTCACCGCGCTCACGGGCGTACCCGCCCAGCGCTGAGGGCCGAACGGCCCCTTCCCGGCGGGCCGGGCGGCGAAGGCGGCCCTAGGCTGGAATCCACCTCCTCCAGCCGGGGGTGCCCCATCCGCAGCGCCCGGGAGCCCTGCCATGACCGTCACCGATGCCGCGACCGGCTCGACCGCGACGAGGGGGCGCCCCTGGGCGTCCGAGGCGCTGCACCGGGCGGATCCGCAGATCGCCGACCTACTGGCGGCCGAGGCCGAGCGGCGGGCCGAGACCGTCCAGCTGCTGGCGGGGGAGAACCTGACCTCGCCCGCCGTGATGGCGGCGCTGGCCGGGCCGCTGATCGACAAGTACGCCGAGGGCTACCCGGGCCGCCGGCACCACACCGGCTGCGCGCTCGCGGACGCCGCGGAGCTGCTGGCGATCGACCGGGCCCGTGAGCTGTTCGCCGCTCCGCACGCCAACGTCCAGCCCCGGTCGGCGACTTCGGCGATGCTGGCGGCGTACGCGGCGCTGCTGCGGCCCGGTGACGGGGTGCTGGCGATGTCGCTGGAGCACGGCGGCCACCTCAGCTGCGGCTCGCGGGCCAACTTCTCCGGCCGCTGGTTCGAATTCACCGGCTACGGCGTGCGGGAGGACGACGGCCTGATCGACCTCGACCAGGTGCGCGACCTGGCTCGGCTGCACCGCCCCAAGGCCATCGTGGCGGGCTCGATCTCCTACCCCCGGCACCCGGACTGGGCGGCCTTCCGGGAGATCGCCGACGAGGTGGACGCCTATCTGATCGCCGCGGCGGCGCAGACCGCGGGCCTGGTGGCGGCCGGGGTGGCGCCCTCCCCGGTGCCGTACGCGGACGTCACGGTGGCGGCCACCCACAAGCTGCTGCGCGGTCCGCGCGGGGGCCTGTTGCTGTCCACCGCGGAGTTGGCCGAGCGGATCGACCGGGCGGTGTTCCCGTTCAGCCAGGGCGGCGCAGCGATGAACGAGGTGGCCGGCAAGGCGGTGGCCCTCGCGGAGGCCGCCAGGCCCGCGTACCGGGCGTACGCGCAGCGGACGGTGGACGGGGCGCGGGTACTCGCCGCGGGGCTCGCAGAGGCCGGAATGCGCCCTCTGACGGGCGGTACCGACACCCATCTGGTGACCGCCGACGTGAGCCCGCTCGGAGTGAGCGGCGTGGAGGCCGAGCGGCGCTGCGCGGTGGCCGGGCTGCTGCTGGGCAAGTGCGCGCTGCCGTACGACCCGGCGCCGCCCGCCGAGGGCTCCGGGATCCGGCTGGGGACGGGCACCGTGACCAGCCAGGGGATGGGTGAGGAGGAGCTGGCCGGGATCGCCGGGCTGATCGGACGGCTGCTGGCGGGGGAGGCGCCCGGGCCGGTCGCGGAACGGGTCCGGGAGCTGGCGCTGGCCTTCGCCGGACCCCGTTGAACGGGAACCGTCCAGGGGCATCCGAATGTCCTACCCGGGAGGGCGAACCGCGATGCACGTCCCGGGCGTCCGACTCAATAAGGTGTGTGCCGTGGCGACGCACCTCGAACCCCGGGAAGGCAGGGGAGTACCTTCGGTACCTCCCCGTTCGACAGTGATGCAGGAGGCCAGTGGTGCGTGAGTATCTGCTGGTGCTGTTCTGCACCGCCGCCGTCACCTACCTGCTGACCGGCCCGGTCCGGAAGTTCGCCATCGCGGCCGGTGCCATGCCCCCGGTCCGCGCCCGTGACGTGCACCGCGAGCCCACGCCCCGGCTGGGTGGCATCGCCATGTTCGGCGGGCTGTGCGCGGGCATCCTGGTCGCCTCGCAACTGGACAACCTGAGCAAGGTGTTCAGCGGGGGCAGCGACATCCGCGCGCTGCTGTCCGGCGCCGGGATCATGTTCCTGCTCGGCGTGCTCGACGACAAGTGGGGCGTGGACGCGCTGGTGAAGCTCGGCGGCCAGATGATCGCCGCCGGTGTGATGGTCTGGCAGGGCGTCACGGTGATCACCCTCCCGGTGCCCGGCGTCGGCGCGGTCGCGGTGAGCCCGACCCAGGGCATGGTCATCTCGGTCACCCTGGTCGTCGTCATGGTCAACGCGGTGAACTTCATCGACGGCCTGGACGGCCTCGCCGGCGGCATGGTCTGCATCGCCGCGATGGCCTTCTTCCTGTACAGCTACCGGCTCTGGTACGGCTACACGATCACCGACGCGGCCCCCGCCGTGCTGTTCAGCGTGCTGCTGATCGGCATGTGCCTGGGCTTCCTCGCGCACAACATGCACCCCGCGCGGATCTTCATGGGCGACTCCGGCTCGATGATGCTGGGCCTGATGCTGGCCGTCGCCGCGATCTCGATCACCGGCCGGGTCGACCCGGACCTGATCAACAACGAGACCGGTTCGCAGACCGCCACCGTCCACGCCCTGGTGCCGATCTACATCCCGCTGCTGCTGCCGCTGACGGTCATCGCGCTGCCGCTGGCCGACCTGCTGCTCGCCGTGGTGCGCCGCACCTGGGCCGGCCAGTCGCCGTTCGCCGCCGACAAGCGCCACCTGCACCACCGGCTGCTCCAGGTCGGGCACTCGCACAGCCGCGCCGTACTGATCATGTACTTCTGGGCCGCGCTGATCGCCTTCGGCACGGTGGCCTTCTCGGTGACCAACACCGGCCGCACGGTGGTGCTGACCCTCGCCGGGCTCTGCCTGGTCGGCCTGGTGGTGCTGCTCACCCCGCGGTTCCGTCCGCGGGCCCCCAGGGCGGTGCAGTCCTTCGTCCCCCCGAGGTACCGGAGGCGGCCCACCGGCCCGATGGCTGAACTGTCGGCGAAGGACAAGGAACTTCTCGGTGAAGCCAGCCGGGGCTCCTCCGCCGCCGACAACCACGACAAGGCCACCGGCCGCCGCTAGTAAGGGAGTTGGCGATACGTCAGATGGCCTCACCCGTATGGCGGAACGGTTGCGCCATCGGTGTGACAGGAGCCACACATTCATGGTAAAGCTCTCATCAAATAGTTTGTGATACCGTTCACGAGTACCGAGAACACGCCGAAAGACCTGACAGGTGGAGGACTTCCGTCCCTGGTCGGTCTCCCTCGACGGGCTTGCCGCTTCCGCGGGCGGCCCGGCGGCGGCCCCTCGGTCCGGTGTCACCCGCCACCGCTGTGCCCGTCCCCCCGCCATCGACATGCCGCCGGAGCTGCCGACATGCCGTCCACCGACGCCCGGATCCTCCGAGGCGCCGCGATTCCCACTGCGGTCGCCGGGATCATCGCCATGGCGATCTCCTTCGCCGTCGCCGGTGGCAAGGGCCTGCTCGGCGCCCTGTTCGGCGCGCTCCTCGTGATGGCCTTCTTCAGCTTCGGCCAGATCGCGCTCGACCGGCTGACCAGGTCGAACCCGCACATCATGATGGCCGCGGGGCTCCTCGTGTACACCACGCAGATCCTGCTGGTCGGCATCGTGCTCGCGGTCTTCAAGAACACCGAGCTCTTCAACCGGCAGGCCTTCGCCTTCACCCTGCTCGGCTGCGCCCTGATCTGGACGGGCTTCCAGGTGCGCGGCGCGCTCAAGGCCAAGACCTTCTACGTCGACACCGACGCCTCGGAAAACAAGGACGACAAGCCTTCCGACTCGGGGCGTCAACAGTGACAAGGCCTGGCTGTCCCCCCAACGAGGGGGGCGGTGTTTATGCCGCACTGACGGGCTGCTATCGTCCGTCGCAGCAGTGGAGTACGGGAAGAGGCCTGGTCTGTCCGGACACCGGACGGATCGCCCCCCTGATCCGCGCAGTCTTCGATGATCCCGCTGTGGTGCAGTGCACTGCCGCGCGGGGTCGGCGAGAAACCCATCAAGTTCCAGTGCCGCTCCGTGGTCGCAGGCCACGCCGACACACCGAGGTTGCCGTAACCATGCGTCACGACGAAGGAGTCCGTGGTGAGTGCTGAACTCACGTCCTCGCTCGCCTCAGGCAGTTGCCACTTCGGGGACGCTGGCTGCGGCTTCCCGGCCCCGGGTCTGAACGAGTTCCAGTTCAAGCCGATCTTCGAAATCGGCAGCTTCTACTTCAACAAGCCGATGCTGCTGTCGATGATCGTCGCGATCCTGGTCGTGGTGTTCTTCTGGGCCGCCTTCGCCAAGCCGCGCCTGGTCCCCGGCAAGCTCCAGCTGGTCGCTGAGATCGGCTACGACTTCGTCAAGCGCTCCATCGTGCTGGAGACGATCGGCAAAAAGGGCGAGAAGTACGTCCCGATGCTGGTCTCGATGTTCTTCTTCGTGTGGCTGCTGAACATCATGTCGGTCATCCCGTTCGCACAGTTCCCCGTGACGGCGGCGATCGCCTTCCCGGCAGGCCTCGCGGCCATCGTGTGGATCACCTACATGACGCTGACCTTCAAGAAGCACGGCTTCGTCGGCGGTCTGAAGAACCTCTGCTGGCCGTCGGGCATCCCCGGCTGGGTCATGTTCATCCTGGTGCCGATCGAGTTCTTCTCGAACATCTTCGTGCGTCCCTTCACGCTCGCGGTCCGAGCCTTCGCGAACATGTTCGCCGGCCACCTGCTGATCGTGATGTTCTCCATCGCCTCCTGGTACCTGCTCAGCCCGACCCTGGGCGCGCTGTACGGCTCGGCCTCGTTCGTCGTCGCCGTCGGTCTGACCGCCTTCGAGCTGCTGGTCCAGTTCCTGCAGGCCTACATCTTCGTGATGCTGGCCAGCAGCTACATCGCCGGTGCCCTGGAAGAGGCGCACTGAGCCAGGGGGCCTCGGCCCCGCCCTTGAACCACCTCCCGGATCGCCCGGTGGCCAATCACCACCGGTTCACCACCCCTGCAAAGGACAAAAGCAATGAGCATGCTCGCTGAGGGCGTCGTCGGTTCCATCGCCTCCGTCGGCTACGGCCTCGCCGCCATCGGCCCCGGCATCGGCGTTGGTCTGATCTTCGGTAACGGTGTCCAGGCCATGGCCCGCCAGCCCGAGGCTGCCGGCCTGATCCGTTCCAACATGTTCATCGGCTTCGCGCTGACCGAGGCGCTCGCCCTGATCGGCATCGTCATGCCGTTCGTCTTCGGCACCGGCAAGTAATTCCGCCGTAGCCCCTTTCTGAGGAAGGTCCAGATATGACCATCGCGGCTTCGCTCGCGGCCGAGGAGCAGATGAACCCGCTCCTCCCCGCGTGGCCCGAGATCATCATCGGCCTGCTCTGCTTCTTCATCGTCTTCGGGCTGCTCGGCAAGAAGCTCCTCCCCAGCATCGAGAAGGTGCTGTCGGAGCGCCGGGACGCCATCGAGGGCGGCATGGAGCGGGCCGAGGCCGCTCAGGCCGAGGCCCAGGCCCTGCTTGAGCAGTACCGCGCCGAGCTCGCCGAGGCGCGCCACGAGGCTGCCCGCATCGTCGAGCAGGCTCGCGAGCAGGGTGCCGCCCAGCTCGCCGAGATGCGCGAGGAGGGCCAGCGTCAGCGCGAGGCCATCGTCGCGGCCGGCCACGCCCAGATCGAGGCCGACAAGAAGCAGGCGACTGCCGCCCTGCGCCAGGACGTGGGCTCGCTGGCCACCCAGCTGGCTACCCGCATCGTGGGTGAGTCCCTCGAGGAGCACACCCGGCAGAGCGGCGTGATCGACCGCTTCCTGGACGAGCTGGAGGCCAAGGCCGCCGTTGCTCAGGGTGCGGCCAAGTGATCGGCGCCAGCCGCGAGGCGCTCGCCGCCGGCCGGAAGAACCTGGAGAGCCTGACCGACTCCACCTCGGTGGACGCGGCCAAGCTCGCCGAGGAGCTCGCCGCGGTCACGGCCGTACTGGACCGTGAGGTGTCGCTGCGCCGAGTCCTGACCGACCCGTCCCGGTCGGGCCAGGACAAGGCCCAGCTGGTCACCTCGCTGCTGACCGGTCAGGTCTCCGGCGAGGCCGTCGACCTGGTCTCCGGTCTGGTCCGCTCCCGCTGGTCGGGTTCGCGTGACCTGGTGGACGCGACCGAGGAGCTCGCCGCGTACGCCGAGGTCATCGCCGCGGACAAGGCCGGCGTCCTGGACGACGTCGAGGACGAGCTGTTCCGCTTCGGCCGGGTGGTGAGCGGTTCGCACGAGCTGCGCGCCGCGCTGACCGAGCCGAAGGCCGGTGCCGTCGCCAAGGCCGCGCTGATCAACAAGCTGCTCGGGGGCCGCGCCAACGCCGGCACCGTCCGGCTGGTCACCGCCCTCGTCAACACGCCGCGTGGCCGTAGCCTGGAGCAGGGCCTGGAGTCCTACTCCAAGCTCGCCGCCGCGCGCCGCGGCCGTGTGGTGGCCCTGGTCACCAGCGCGGTGCCGCTGTCGGACACCCAGAAGGAGCGCCTGTCCGGTGCTCTGGGCCGGATGTACGGCCGCCAGGTCCACCTGAACATCGACGTCGACCCCGAGGTCGTCGGCGGTGTCCGGGTCCAGATCGGCGACGAGATCATCGACGGCACCGTGTCGAGCCGCCTCGAAGGCGCTCGCCAGTCGCTCGAAGGCTGAGCACCCAAGCAGCACATCCGACCCTCGGTCGGGAAACCGGCTCCCCGAGGAGCCGGGAAAACGTACGGCCGGTTCATACGACCCGGCCGAGAGTCGAGTACTTGCGGCCCTCAATGGCGGGCCGAGGATCGCAAACTAGGAGAGCAGGGAAGCCTGATGGCGGAGCTTACGATCCGTCCGGAGGAGATCCGGGACGCGCTGGCCGACTTTGTCCAGTCGTACCAGCCGGACGCGGCCTCTGTGGAAGAGGTCGGCACGGTCACTGACGCGGCGGACGGCATCGCGCATGTCGAGGGCCTGCCCTCGGTCATGGCGAACGAGCTGCTGAAGTTCGAGGACGGCACGCTCGGCCTCGCGCTGAACCTCGACACCCGCGAGATCGGTGTCGTCGTCCTCGGTGAGTTCGGTGGCATCGAAGAGGGCCAGACCGTGCGCCGCACGGGCGAGGTCCTCTCGGTCCCGGTCGGCGACGGCTACCTCGGCCGCGTCGTGGACCCGCTGGGCAACCCGATCGACGGCCTGGGCGACATCGCCTCCACCGGCCGTCGCGCGCTGGAGCTGCAGGCCCCCGGCGTCATGGCCCGCAAGTCGGTCAAGCAGCCGCTGCAGACCGGCATCAAGGCCATCGACGCGATGACCCCGATCGGCCGTGGCCAGCGTCAGCTGATCATCGGTGACCGCCAGACCGGCAAGACCGCGGTGGCCGTCGACACGATCATCAACCAGCGCGACAACTGGCGCTCGGGCGACCCGGAGAAGCAGGTCCGCTGCATCTACGTCGCCGTCGGCCAGAAGGGCTCCACCATCGCGTCCGTCCGCGGCGCCCTGGAGGAGGCCGGCGCGCTGGAGTACACCACCATCGTGGCGGCTCCGGCTTCCGACCCGGCCGGCTTCAAGTACCTCGCCCCGTACACCGGTTCGGCCATCGGCCAGGAGTGGATGTACGACGGCAAGCACGTCCTGATCATCTTCGACGACCTGTCGAAGCAGGCCGAGGCCTACCGCTCCGTCTCCCTGCTGCTGCGCCGCCCGCCGGGCCGCGAGGCCTACCCGGGTGACGTCTTCTACCTGCACTCCCGCCTGCTGGAGCGCTGCGCCAAGCTGAACGACGCCCTGGGCGGCGGCTCGATGACCGGTCTGCCGATCATCGAGACCAAGGCCAACGACGTCTCGGCGTACATCCCGACCAACGTCATCTCCATCACCGACGGCCAGTGCTTCCTGGAGTCCGACCTGTTCAACGCCGGCATCCGCCCGGCCGTGAACGTCGGTATCTCGGTCTCCCGCGTCGGTGGCTCCGCCCAGATCAAGGCCATGCGCTCGGTCGCCGGCCGCCTGCGTCTGGACCTCGCCCAGTACCGTGAGCTGGAGGCCTTCGCCGCCTTCGGTTCCGACCTGGACGCGGCCTCCAAGGCCCAGCTGGAGCGCGGTGCGCGCATGGTCGAGCTGCTGAAGCAGGGCCAGTACCAGCCGTTCCCGGTCGAGGAGCAGGTCGTCTCCATCTGGGCCGGCACCACCGGCAAGATGGACGACGTCCCGGTCGCCGAGATCCGCCGCTTCGAGCGCGAGTTCCTGGACCACGTGCGCCTCCAGCACAAGGACCTGCTCGCCGGCATCGTCGAGACCGGCCTGCTGGCCGACGGCACCGTCGACGCTCTGACCAGCGCGATCGAGGCCTTCAAGCAGGGTTACCAGACCGCTGACGGCAAGCTGCTCTCCGAGCAGGCCTGAGTCCGGTAGCGAGGGAAAGGACGTAACGACCCATGGGAGCACAGCTTCGGGTCTACAAGCGCCGGATCCGCTCTGTCACCGCGACGAAGAAGATCACCAAGGCGATGGAGATGATCTCCGCGTCGCGCATCGTCAAGGCGCAGCGCGCGGTGGCCGCCTCCACTCCGTACGCCGATGAGCTCACCCGGGCGGTGACGGCGGTGGCCACCCGGTCCAACGCCAAGCACCCGCTCACCACCGAGAACCCGAACGCCAAGCGCGCGGCCGTCCTGCTGATCACGGCGGACCGCGGTCTGGCGGGCGGTTACTCGACCAACGCCATCAAGGCCGCGCTGGTGCTCTCGGAGCGCCTGCGGTCCGAGGGCAAGGACGTGGTGACGTACATCATCGGTCGCAAGGGCGTCTCGTACTACACGTTCCGCGGTCTGACGATCACGGAGTCGTGGACGGGATTCTCGGACAAGCCGACCTACGGTGACGCGAAGACCGTGGCGGCCGACCTGATCGCGGCCTTCACGGCCGAGACGGACGGCGTGGACGAGCTCCACCTGATCTCGACCGAGTTCGTGTCCATGCTGACGCAGAACGCGGTGGAGGCCCGGCTGCTGCCGCTGAAGCTGGACGAGGTCCAGCTCAGCGACCAGACGCCGGCCAAGTCGGAGATCTTCCCGCTGTACGACTTCGAGCCGTCGGCGGAGGGCGTGCTGGACGCGCTGCTGCCGCGGTACGTCGAGAGCCGGATCTACAACGCGCTGCTGCAGTCGGCCGCTTCCGAGCACGCCGCCCGCCGCCGCGCGATGAAGAGCGCGACGGACAACGCCGGCGAGCTCATCAAGTCGCTCACGCGGCTTGCCAACTCGGCCCGCCAGGCCGAGATCACCCAGGAAATCAGCGAGATCGTCGGTGGCGCCAACGCGCTCGCTGACGCGAGCCGCGGGAGCGAATGAGAATGACCACCACTGTTGAGCCGACCACGGCGACGGGCCGCGTCGCGCGGGTCATCGGCCCGGTCGTCGACGTGGAGTTCCCCGTCGACGCGATTCCGGACATGTACAACGCCCTGCACGTCGAGGTGGACAACCCCGACGGCAGCGGCAAGAAGACCCTGACCCTCGAGGTCGCCCAGCACCTCGGCGACGGCATGGTCCGCGGCATCTCGATGCAGCCGACCGACGGCCTGGTCCGTGGTTCGCAGGTCACCGACACCGGCGCGGCCATCTCCGTGCCGGTCGGCCAGATCACCAAGGGCAAGGTCTTCAACGCCCTCGGTGACGTGCTGAACGTGGACCAGAAGGAGTTCGACCAGCAGGTCGAGGTCCGCTGGCCGATCCACCGCAAGGCCCCCGAGTTCAAGGACCTCGAGTCCAAGACCGAGATGTTCGAGACCGGCATCAAGGTCATCGACCTTCTCACCCCGTACGTCCAGGGTGGCAAGATCGGTCTGTTCGGTGGTGCCGGTGTCGGCAAGACCGTTCTGATCCAGGAGATGATCTACCGCGTCGCCGAGAACTTCGGTGGTGTGTCGGTGTTCGCCGGCGTCGGCGAGCGCACCCGTGAGGGCAACGACCTCATCGACGAGATGGTCGACTCGGGCGTTCTGGACAAGACCGCGCTGGTCTTCGGCCAGATGGACGAGCCGCCGGGCACCCGTCTGCGCGTCGCGCTGTCCGCGCTGACCATGGCGGAGTACTTCCGTGACGTCGAGAAGCAGGACGTGCTCCTCTTCATCGACAACATCTTCCGGTTCACCCAGGCCGGTTCCGAGGTGTCGACCCTGCTCGGCCGCATGCCCTCCGCGGTGGGCTACCAGCCGAACCTGGCCGACGAGATGGGCCTCCTCCAGGAGCGCATCACCTCGACCCGCGGTCACTCGATCACCTCGATGCAGGCGATCTACGTCCCCGCGGACGACCTGACCGACCCGGCCCCGGCCACCACCTTCGCCCACCTGGACGCGACCACCGTTCTGTCGCGTCCGATCTCGGAGAAGGGCATCTACCCGGCCGTCGACCCGCTGGACTCCACGTCCCGCATCCTCGACCCGCGGTACATCGCGCAGACCCACTACGACACGGCCATCCGTATCAAGGGGATCCTGCAGAAGTACAAGGACCTCCAGGACATCATCGCGATCCTCGGTATCGACGAGCTGTCCGAAGAGGACAAGGTCACGGTGCACCGTGCCCGCCGCATCGAGCGCTTCCTCTCGCAGAACACCTACGTGGCGAAGCAGTTCACCGGTGTCGAGGGCTCGACCGTGCCGCTGTCGGAGACCATCGAGGCCTTCAACGCGATCGCGGACGGCAAGTACGACTCCGTTCCGGAGCAGGCCTTCTTCATGTGCGGTGGCATCGAGGACCTCGAGAAGAACGCCGCCGAGCTGGCCAAGAAGTAATCGTTGCGGCCGGTAGCAGCTGTGTGAGACGTGAGGGGTGGCCCCCGAGCCTGGGGTCCACCCCTCGCGTCGCATCGGCTGTGATTCCGGTCAAATCCGTGCCGCCGGTTTCATGCCGGGGGCGCGGGGCCGTTATTCTTACCGAAACTCCCGAGTAATCGGGCGTTGCATGAGCCTAGGAGCCCACGTTGGCTGAGCTGCACGTCGAGCTGGTCGCAGCCGACCGCAAGGTGTGGTCCGGTGCGGCCACCATCGTCGTCGCCCGTACGGCCTCCGGTGACACCGGCATCATGCCGGGTCACACCCCGGTGCTGAGCGTGCTGGAGACCGGTCCGGTCACCATCCGCACGGTGGACGGCGGCACCGTGATCGCCGCGGTGCACGGCGGCTTCATCTCCTTCGCCGACAACAAGCTGTCTCTGCTCGCGGAGATCGCCGAGCTGGCGGACGAGATCGACGTCGCGCGCGCCGAGCGCGCACTGGAGAAGGCCAAGTCGGACCTCGACGAGCACGCCGAGCGGCGCGCCGAGGTGCGTCTGTTCGCGGCGCGCGGCCTCAAGGCCCACGCCTGAGTGCGCCGGACCCCGGCTTAGCGGGGTCGACCGACGGTCCCGGGGACGCGTGAGCGTGACCCCGGGACTGTCGTCGTAGTTGGTAGGTCAGCGCGGTCGCCTGATAAGACCGTAACGGGGAACGCGGGTAGCGAGGAGGTAGGTGAGCATGGTCCTCGCGCTTGTGGTGTGTGCGGCGGTCGTGGCGCTGGGAGTGATCGGCCTGATGGCCTTCGCGGTGCGCCGCCGCCTGATCCAGCGGGTCGGCGGCACGTTCGACTGCAGTTACCGGCTCAAAATGCCCGCCGACGCCTCGACGCAGCCCGACCTCGACGAGAACGGCAAACCCACCTCCGCCCCGGTCCCCCCGACCGACGGCAAGGGGTGGGTTTTTGGTATCGGCAGGTACAGCGGCGACTCGATCGAGTGGTTCCGGGTCTTCTCGTACGCCCCGCGGCCGCGCCGGGTGCTGCCCCGCCGGGAGATCGAGGTGCTGGGCCGGCGCTACCCGGAGGGCCAGGAGGAGCTGGCGCTGCTGTCCGGCTCGGTGGTGCTGCGCTGCCTGCACAACGGGGCCCCGCTGGAGCTGGCGATGAGCGAGGACGCGCTCACCGGCTTCCTCGCCTGGCTGGAGGCGGCGCCGCCCGGGCAGAGAGTCAACGTCGCGTAGCGACGAGACTCTCGGATGGGGGCACCCCCGGCCGGAGGCTGGGGGAGGGTCAACGTCGCCTAGGGGCAACGCCGCCTGGGGTTAACGTCGCCTAACGTCCGCGGCTAGGCTGGCCGCATGGTCAATCTGACGCGCATCTACACCCGCACCGGGGACGACGGCACCACCGCGCTCGGCGACATGAGCCGGACCAGCAAGACCGACCCGCGGCTGATGGCGTACGCCGACGCCAACGAGGCGAACGCGGCGATCGGGGTGGCCCTGGCGGTCGGCGCGCTGCCCGAGGACGTCGCGGCGGTGCTCACCCGGGTGCAGAACGACCTGTTCGACGTCGGCGCCGACCTGTCCACCCCGGTGGTCGAGGCCCCCAAGTACCCGCCGCTGCGGGTGCTCCAGTCCTACATCGACCGGCTGGAGGGGGACTGCGACCACTACCTGGCGCAGGTGGAGAAGCTGCGCAGCTTCATCCTGCCCGGCGGCACGCCCGGCGCGGCCCACCTGCACCTGGCCTGCACGGTGGTGCGCCGGGCCGAGCGCTCCACCTGGGCGGCGATCGCGGAGTACGGGGACTCCGTCAACCCGCTGACCGCGAAGTACCTCAACCGGCTCTCCGACCTGCTGTTCATCCTGGCCCGGGTGGCCAACAAGGAGCGCGGCGACGTGCTCTGGGTGCCGGGGGAGAACCGCTAGACCCGCTCGGCCGGGGCCTTCTCGACGACCCGGCCGTCCTCGACCACGACGCCGGCCGGCGGCTGCTTGGGCCAGATCGAGTAGCAGCCGGCCACGATCAGGTTGATCACGGCCGCGGCGCCGAGCTTGATGTACCACTGGGTGAAGGTGCCGAAGTGGGCGGAGCCGGCGGAGAGCGGGACGAGCAGGGTGATCAGGCCCAGGGTGACCGCGGCCGAGACGGCGGTGCGGCCGGCCACCTGCCACTCGTACCTGGTCCGCTCCGGGCCGTACTTGGGCGAGGGCTGCGGCTTGGGACCGCCGGCGAAGCGGTGCAGGAAGTGCCGGTCGGCCCAGCGGACCAGCGAGGGGCCGTACCCGATCGAGAAGCCCGCGTAGCTCGCGGCCAGGGCGTGGGTCCAGCTCGCGGTGGCGCCGCCGCGCAGGTCGAGGACGGTGAGCGCGTACAGGGTGAGGTCCACCACCGGCAGGCCGACCAGCAGCGCGGTGCTGGTGCGGCGCCACCGCAGCAGGTAGCGGGTGGCGAGTCCGAGGCCGAGCAGGATCCAGAAGGAGATCTCGGCCGCGACGATGAGGGTGACGATCACGTTCTGCTCCCGGACGGTCGGTGGTGCCTCCAGCTTCGTGCGGGGGTGCGGTCCTGTCGTCGTCGCG